>JAYEHI010000067.1:0-2892 GCA_034659455.1 Campylobacterota bacterium
GATGTCCCTTTCTTACTTGATCAGTCAGAAGACTATATGAGTGCTCTACAGGTTATCATGGACTCTCTTGGGGTTGACTTTATCGCTTCTGGGGTATCAACGAAAGAGGAACTAGAAAAACTCTTACAAATGAATATCACTACAGTTCAAGGTCCTATAACAGATAAGCTCTAAACTCCTCGCGAGTTAAGACCTTTGGATAAAAAATCGTTTATATCTTTTTTATAATCTTCGTTTCTTGCCTCTAGCTCTCTATCAAAATTCAAAATAATCTCTTTGGAGGTGTTTGGATGTCTACAGATTCTTAATAAGATTTCGCCATAGATATCAAAATCTGGATGTGTTCTAGTACCTAACTTTGGATGAATAGTCCCATGATGCTTTATAGCTAGATTTAGGGTGTCTTCTAGCTCTTTGTTTGTAGATTTTCTATTTTTTACAATCTCTAAGATTTTTTCTAGCGCAATAAAGTCACTCTCTTTTTTTTTAGGGGAATCAACAACTCTCTTCTTTTTCTTATTCGATTTACTTGGCTTAAATGGTTTATAAAACAGAACTAACATTAAAAGTGCTAAAAGCACTATAAGCCCAAAAAAAGATTCTAAAAGAAGAGTAATATCCATCTACTCTGATTTCCATACTGTTCTTGCATATCTGTTGAGATCTAGAAGCCCTGCATTTAAAGGATCCACTCTATACTCATGAGCTCCAAACCAGTCAAATATCTCCCAAAACTTTGGATTGCTTCTACTGATAAAATACTTTTTCAGTCTTACAAAATCACTCTCTTGGCCTTTCATATTTTTCATCAAATCTAAAAAATCTTCTAAGTTTTCAATATCAACATCAACAAAGACATTAGGGTAAGAGCCTGCACTAATGTTTAAAATATCCATCGTATCTTTACTTGAGTCTAGTACTTCATCACCGTTAAAGAGAGAACTAACATTATCATGCCATCGATTTATAATGAGATAACTTGTTTTATAGGATCCATCTTGAAGTTTTATTCTCAAAAATATATTGTTAGCATACTTATCTGTCATGTAAGTGATAAAACCACTCCCCGCCATTGTTATACTGCGAGCTGCTTGTTGATAATCTTTGTAGCTATGAAACTCTTTGGGCATTTGAGGCTTATCTTCACCTGGTTTTTTATAGTTCATATAGTCAAAACCTATCTTAGTGCTTTTTAATATGTGCTTATCAATTAGCCTAGTTATAAACTCATTTTTAGGATTCTCTGTTAAGTAATTCATCAAGTTCTCTTTAGACAAGATTGCTAAATCCTTAGTCGCCTCAATCTCTCCATCACCTATATACCACGATTCCAACATCGGGTATCTCACCGTTTTTGGCATAAACTCTATAAAATTTAGCTCCCCTTCTAATCTTAAAAAGTCCATATATCTGCGTATTTTTGTCTGATGTGCTATGTTTCCAAAGACATCGTACCCTGCGACTAAAGTATAGTAGATTCTCTCAAGCTGTGCAAAATCAATGACCCACATAGTACGAGGCTCCGAGCCCAAAACTCCCTTGTGTACCGATGCACTATCAAAATGTCTATATACACTCAGTATTGGAGCGTCTGCAGGCTTTTCACCCTTCCAAATCCCATCTATGCTAGCCTTGCCTTTATCGCTAGCCTCTTTTGCGATAAAGTAGTTTGCATATCTATTTTTATACTCATCGCTAAACGCTGAAAATACCCTTTCGCTCACGCTAGCGATGGGAAGCTCTAAATTATAATACTGTTTTTTTAAAAACTCTGGACTTGTGACTGTAATATCGTGCTTGGGGTCTTTAAACATCACCCAAAAGTGGTCATGAATAACATTAAGTGCCATCTGTCCACGACAGACCGGACCGCGAATAAAATTCATAATGATATAGTGAGAGTTATCAAGTAAAAACTGATAACGCGACGGCGCTGGAATCTGCTCATAAGCCTTAAGAGGGTTCGAACTTACTGTATCATTATACTCTAAAACTTTTGGCAGGCTTGTCCATTTTGGTTTTATAAAAAGCTCATTGAACCTTGCTAGAACACCATCGTCAAACTTAAAAGTAAGATGTGTTTTATGGACTATGGTGGAGTGAATCTTTGAGAGTCTATAATAAAAAGTTTGTACGTTTGGATTATCAAAAACTCTTGTTGTGGGAATTATTTCAATAGGGTAGCCCGGAGGAGTGTAAGAACGTACTAACTCATAGAACTCGCCCTTTGCATTAGGAAAGTAGATATGTGCAAGATAGAGGTGTTCGTAGAGATAACGAGCAGTTACTTTATGCTTCGCATCACTTTGATTAAAAAAATTTTCAAACTTCTCTATCTCAACTTGCGCACTCTTTGATGGTTTTTTCAGTGCTATTTGTTCCTCTTGAGTTGGACCATTCGCTCCTTGGAGCAACCATTGGGACAAAGTATTGTATTGGCTATCCTCTATCGCTGGAAAGCCATAAGGCATTCCATGGTTTGGTTTCTCTTCAAAGTACTCCCCTAGTTCTTCAGAGTTTCTAGGACAGATCCACTCATCAGTCTCCGGAGCATATTCGCCAATAAGCTCCGGGTTTTTCTTTTTATCGTGAAGAAGTTGTATCATGATAGAATCGTTATAACTACCGTTTAAATCAGAACTCCCAGTCACTGAATAGAACCCTTTTTCTCTCCAGCTAGAAGTATCTTTAGCGTCTATAAAAAGACGAGTTGGAGATATGGCTCTTAGTCTCATAGCATCATAGACCATTATCTTACTCGCACCTCTATCTACACCTTCAAAGGAGCTCATTTTAGCTTGACAAGGAGAGTTGTAGCAAGAGTGACAGGTAACACAGCGTTTATCAAGGATAGGTTTTACATCTTTTAAGTAGTCTATCTTCTCATTCGTA
>JAYEHI010000068.1:0-2881 GCA_034659455.1 Campylobacterota bacterium
AAAGCTGAACTTGTAAGAGAGAGAAATAAACTAACATCTCCTTTTAAGAAGAAAGTTGAAAAACTTGAAGCTAAAATAATGGAGCTAGAGGAGAAGCTTGAGGTACATCATGAAGAGCTTATAGAGGTTTCTAACTCAGGAGATAGTGCAAGACTTATGGAACTCTCAAAAACTGTTTCACAAGAAGAGAGTGAAGTAGAAGAGTTGTTTGAAGAACTAGAGGTTGTTCAGAGTGAACTTGATGATATCACACTAGAGTATGATGAAAAGATAGAAGAACTCTCCTAAGAGATAGTTGGAGAGAAGGCTTTTGTACTTATAGTTACAATTTCTCCAACTTTTAAATGCTCTGCTTCACTACAACTCAAAGCTACCTCTACAAGTTGTTGGCCGATAGCCACTACTCCTACATAGATAACATCCACTTTTGTTAAAGAGAGTAGTTCGCCGCTAAATGAGAACTTTTGGCTTCCTTTTGTTTTTAGTAAGATCTCTTTTGGTTTTCCATCGTTGATGATTTTTCCATTTTCTAAAACTACAACTCGAGAGGCAAGTTTATATATCTCACTTGGGTCATGACTTACCATGATAGTTGTCGTTTTAAACTCTCTGTGGAGCGTTAAAATCTCCTCTTGGAGTTTTTGACGCATACTTGGGTCTAACGCCGAGAGTGGTTCGTCTAAAAGAAGCAGTTGAGGTTTTCTCATCATGGCTCTACAGAGACTAACGCGCTGCTTCTGTCCTCCACTAAGCGAAGAGGGAAAGCGTTTTTTAAACGCAGTGAGTTCTGTTATCTCAAGAAGACGTTCTGCTAGTTTTTTATCGTCTTCAACAAAAAGAAGATTCTCTAAAACACTCATATTTTCAAAGAGCGCATGCTCTTGAAACACAAAACCTATATGGCGTTCTTGAGCGCTAAGCGATGAGTTGGCGTTTAACCACTCTTTTTCATCTACGATTATCTCGCCATTGGCGTTTTCAAGCCCCGCGAGTATTCTCAGAAGCGTGGTTTTCCCACTTCCGCTCTTTCCACTCAGGGCTAAAAACTCTCCACTCTTTATCTCTAGTTTTACATCGAGGTTCATATCTTCATGAGAGCCGTGAAGTTTTTTGTTTATGTCTATTCTTATCATTTTATAAAACCAAATTTTCTATTTTGTTTGGCATTAAAGATGTAAACACTCAGTAGTACTATAAAACTCATGATGACCATGATAGCACTGTATATATGCGCAGCAAGATAGTCCATGTTCTCTACCATCTCATAGATGGCAACACTCGCAACCTTTGTCTCACCTGGGATACTGCCACCAACCATCAAGACCACACCAAACTCTCCCACAGTATGAGCAAATGTAACTATAAGTGCAGTCAGGAGTGCTGGTTTCATATTTGGTAGGGCTACTTTAAAGATAGTTACCAAAGTACTCTTGCCACTGATATAACTCGCTTCAAGCATGTTTTTATTCAGAGACTCAAAACCACTCTGGAGTGGTTGTACCATAAAAGGAAGTGAGTAAAAACAGCTCGCCACTACTAAACCAGTGAAGTTAAAAACAAGCCTGACATCAAAGGTTTCTTCAAAAAAGGAGCCTAAAGGAGAGTTTGTAGAGAGGGCTATGAGTATATAAAAACCTAAAACTGAAGGAGGAAGCACTATGGGAAGAGCAGTGATGGCTTCTATAAATGGTTTAGAGTTTGAACTGGTTTGCGAGAGATACCAAGCAAGAGGCAAAGAGAGTATAAAAAGTATAAAAGTAGTCGTAGCTGCAAGCTTAAATGAGAGAATAAATGGCTCGTAATCTAAACTCAGTAGTATATCAAGCATCTACTATCTCGCTTATGGAGAGATCACTAGCTTTGATAAATGCCACTACTTCATCGCCAATTTGTAGGTTCATTGAGCGAGATGATTTTGTTGTGATGACAGACTCTAAAATAGTATCAAGGTAGTTGAGTTTGATACTCGAGAGAAGCTCTCCACTTTCTATAGAGACTATAGTTGATTTGAGTTGATTTGAGTAACTCAGTGAACCAGTGATGGATTTTCCAATCGCTATATGCATCGGTTTTACGAGTAGTTTTACGCTAATGCCTTGTGTAACTTCTTCACTCAACTCTAGGCTCATCATAGATAGCTTTTGCCCTTTATGAAGAAACTCAACGATGTGAAGCGAGTCAGAACTCTTTATATGGTTTACGGCGGCGTTTAAGTAACTCATGGAACTATATAACCAAAATCTTTTAGAATTTTTCTACCTGTATCACTTAAAACAAAAGTGTAAAAATTCTCAACAGCTCTATTGTTTTGCGCTCTTTTTAAAATAACAACTCCTTGTTTGATGGGAGTGTAGAGCTTAGTATCAACACTACTCCAGTTGACTCCCTCTTTAAGGTATGCAAGTTTTGGGCTATAGAGTGCAGACTTCGCTATGAGACCCATATCAACAGCACTTAAGGTGTAGGAGAGTGTTTGTGATATAGACTCTCCATATACAAGTTTCTTTTTGAGTTCTTCATATAGACCCGCTTTTTTAAAGGCTTCTACACTAGCAGCTCCATAGGGTGCAGTTTTAGGAGAGGCTATGGCGATCTTCTTTATGGCGTTTGAATTTAAAAGAGAGTAGATATCACTAAAGTTATGCTTTTGGCTGCTGAGGTAAGCAAGGGAGCCTTGCGCGTAGACTATAGGTTCTGTGATTGCAAGAGATTTTTTATAGAGTGCTTGGGGATATTTCATATTTGCAGACATGAAGAGATCGTATGGAGCACCATGGAGTATCTGGGCAACGAGCTTTCCACTCCCACCTAGAGTAACTCTAACATTTATGTCCGGATTTTTTTTATTGAACTCTTTTATTAGACTTTTTATAGCATAGCT
>JAYEHI010000069.1:0-2871 GCA_034659455.1 Campylobacterota bacterium
GATAGCGGTATCGCCATTGAGAATAAAAAATATCTTTTTGAGGCTTTTAAAAGCACAAAAGAGAAAGGCAATGGACTTGGGCTTGTACTCTCTCGTCAAATTGCCGAGGCGCATAATGGCTCTGTAGACCTGCTAGATACTCAAAGAAAATGTTTTGAGATCAAACTAGAAAAATAAAAAATAAATTGGAATATATTTTGCTTCTAATATCCTAAATAGATAAAATTATTTAGGATATATGATGCCTGTAACTAATGCAAAAGTAGTTTCTCTTTTAGACTATGTAAAGATAGATAGTTTTAGTGTGATTTGTCATTTTAAGTGTAAAGAAACAAATAAAAGTGTTATATCTTCTGTTCCTTTTGAGCCATATGAAGGTAAGATAGAGTTTACTTGGCAAGATATACTGCTTCATCCTATAAAGTCATACAAGAGATACTATCACACTCCCATTACAATATACTCTAATGATATACATGAAACAATAGTGCTAAAAGCCTTTTTGAATGTTTCCAACAACTTCAAATGGAGCAGTGAGAAGAACTCTTATATCTTCGTTTAAAGAGTTAAGCACTATTATAAGATTAACTTTTCTTCACAAAATAGAGATTGGGATGTAATTAAGAACTAGTTTGCCCTCTCTATTATCCAACTTTCACTACAATAGCTTTTTACAAAAAAGGCTCAATCTATGAAACAATTTTTATCTTTTATCTCCTCTATGAAAACGATGGCAATACTAATGCTTATTTTTGCTATCTCTATCGGTTATGCGACTTTCGTGGAGAATGATTATGGAACTATGACCGCTAAGGCGGAGATTTATAATGCTCGCTGGTTTGAGGTACTGATGGGTCTACTCGCACTTAACCTTCTTTTGAACATTCACAAGTATAAGATGTATACACTGGGCAAAGCTCCTATGTTTATCTTTCATACGGCATTTATCATCATCTTGGTTGGTGCGGCCATTACTCGGTATGTAGGGTTTGAAGGTACTATGCATATCCGAGAAAACTCAAGTGCTTCTACGATGCTAAGTGCAGAGACATTCGTAAGTGTAAACGCCACTTCTGATCAAACAAGAGTAGAGTGGGACGAAGCAGTTTATCTCTCTAAAAAATCATCAAACACTTTAGAGAGTCACTTAGATGTAAATGGAAAAAAAGTTGATGTAGAGCTTTTAGAGTACATCCCAGATGCGATGGAGAGTGTTGTGGTGGATGCTAAGGGAAAAGCAATCGCAAACCTTATGGTTACAGCAGGAGAGCAGGGAAAACCAGTCGCTCTCAATGAAGGTAGTTTTTATGATGCGGGTAAATTTATCTTAGACTTTTCGAGTGGAGAGAGTTTTGATAAGCCCGTCATAGGTATGAGTGTTATTGATGATAAACTCTTTATGAATCATGAAATGAAACTTGGTTACTTTAAAATGAATGACCGCTCAGAGGGAGACCTAGAAGCAAACGATAAAGAGCTTTTTGAGACTAGAATTCTTTATAGTACGGACTTAGGCTCTTTTGTCCTCCGTGAGTTTTTACCACACGCTAGTAAAAAAATAGTAAGTAATAAAGATGCAAAAGCAAAATCAGGTGGCATTGAAGCACTTCGCTTTAGAGTAAGTGTGGATGGAGAGAGTACGGAGAGTTTGGTTTTTGGTCGTAAAGGCGTAGAGGGGCAAGAGAAACATGTCATACTAAATGGTGTAGATGTTCACATCGCTTATGGAGCAAAGATATTGACACTTCCATTTAAGATAAAACTACTTGACTTCCAACTAGACCGTTATCCTGGTTCTATGAGTCCAGCTTCTTATGCGAGTGAAGTAGTGCTTGTAGATGAAGAGGAGGGTATAAATATGCCTTATAGAATCTTTATGAACAACATCTTAGAGCATCGTGGGTATAGATTTTTCCAAGCCTCTTATGATAGAGACGAGATGGGAACAGTTCTCTCTGTTAATAATGACCCGGGGACTCTGCCGTCGTACATAGGCTACACACTGTTAGCTATAGGAATGTTCTGGTCACTTTTCTCAAGAAGACATAGATTTTCCAAGTTGGCTTCTAAGGCAAAAAAAGCGAGTGAAGCGAAGATAGTTCCGGCTCTTTTGGCACTTGGACTTTTAGTAGGGTTTACACCTGTAGACGCAGCTGAGTTAGACCCTCAGATAAAAACAATACTAGCATTTGACAAAGAGCACTCTGCAAAATTTGGTCAACTCATAGTTCAAGATTCACAAGGAAGAATGAAGCCTATGAATACACTAGCAACAGAGATACTTGCTAAGGTTTATAGAGGTTCTTCATTAGCTGTAGGTTCTGCTAGCTTAACACCAAACCAAGTAATTCTTGGAATGATGATACGACCAGATATCTATAGAAACATCAAACTCATTAGAACAAAAGATGAAAAGGTAAATGCAGCGATAGGCGCGGCAAATGACGCGAAATACGTATCGTTTTCTCAGTTCTTTCAAGACCCAGATGGAATGCGTGGTTATAAACTCGCACAGCTTGTTGATGAAGCGACAAGAAAAGAACCTAAACATAGAAACAAGTTAGACAAAGCGGCCCTCAAAGTAGATGAAAAAGTAAACGTAGCTTATATGGTTTTTACAGGTTCACTACTAAAAATGTGGCCACTAGAGAGTGATCCTGGAAATAAATGGTTTGCTACTATAGAAGCGCTACAAACATTTGGACAGGGTGATAGTCTGAAAGTAAGAGAAGCGGCGGTTGCTTACTTTACATCCGTCGATGAGTCACTTACAAGTGGAGAGTGGAGTAAGAGTGATGCAGCTCTTAGAGAGATAGCTAGTTATCAAAAAGCAAATGGTGCAGCAGTCTATCCAAGTGAGAACCGTGTAAA
>JAYEHI010000070.1:0-2865 GCA_034659455.1 Campylobacterota bacterium
ACCCTATACCTATATAAACTATCAAAAAAGAGAGTGGAAGTATAAAAAAAACGATAGAGATTATGTTCACCATAGCCTGTGTTTTAAGAGAAAACTTATCATAAAATATATCTACTCGGACATGAGAGTTATGCTTAAGCGCATAAGCTATAGAAAAAAGAATCACAACGTCGAAAAAGTGCCACTCTAACTCTTGTAGTGCGGTAGAACCACCTGAAAAGAGGTAACGATTTGTCGCGTCGTAAACTATCAGTACTACAAGTAATGCCAATATAAACGCTGTAAAGTAGGAGCTATATTTGATGGTTTTATCTATTATCATATCTCTATAAATCCACAATTACTTCATCAATCAACATCGCTTCTGATGCTAGCTCCGCTTCTAAATCAGCTGTCTTTCTTAAGAGACCATACCCTACATCCCAAGTACATTCTCCGACATCAATTCTAGCTGTTTTAGGATTTAGTTTTACTACTTGACCATAAATCGTTTTATTGTGCTTATCTAAAAAAGCGACAACTTCCCCTAATCTTAGTTCTATTTTTCTTAAACCTACTTTTTGGTTTATTGAAATATCTATATCCACGGCTTGCATATTTATTGCCGAATAGTAGATATTCCATTTTTGGTTATCGCTAAAGTTATGCACTAAAACTCTACTCTTGTTACATCTCAAAACCGTAGCCCTCTCCTCACAGTTTGATTGAGAGTTAAACCAGCTAATCTCTTGACCAACCACAAGTTTAGATTTCACATCATCAACTCTTTTCGCACTTGCTAGTTCTTGATTGAGAGCACAAGAGAGCCTATAAATATCAAATAGGGATGCTTCATCTAACTCTTTTATAATGTTTGAATAATCCATTTTCTACTCCCAATCATCTTCTCTAAGATAAGAGTTGATTTCTTCTTTATCAAATTCACTAGGTACAAAATCTTTATACCACTCCTCTTCATATCCATCAAGAATATATTGATTTTCAAATGTTGGATTTTCAATTGCCTCAACTATATCGTGATACCTATATATACCACCACAATCTTCTAGCGGTGCCGCTCTTCTTCCACCTGTGCACTTTGGATAATCTATCGTTTCATCAAGAGGTAAAATCTTCTCTAAAACTATCTCATGCTTCCAGTCATCGCCAAAATCATAAACATAAGTTATTTTATCTTTTATATCACTAAGTTCTCTCTCTATGCTGTACATATTAGACTCTAACTCTCCAGAATCCCCAAACATATCATCTCCCATAGACTCTATATCTACATAGTTCGCTCTCATTGCTCTAAACATATAAAGATGACTATCATCCCACTCAAAGAGATCTTGTATATTTTGATGAAGCTCTTTAAATGTGATAGTTGGCTTCACTAAAACTCTTCTCCAAATAGGTGGTTTTGCACCTTTTATAGAGATTTTGAGTTGATAAACTGTTTTTTCTGGTTTTTGATTAAAATCGAGTTGATATTTAAGATTTTTTCTTAAATCTTCATAATCTTTTATCATCATATCCTGCATATTTGAGCCTATCTCTATGCGAGGAGTTGCAGCGACTCCATCAGTGATGATTCTACCTTTATAACTAAAGAACATCGCCTGCAAAGTTTTAGCTTTTGGAAAGACTTTTGAGTAGTCATAAAAACTCTTATAAGCGTAAAAACAGTTCTGATTGTCTAGATCATAAAAGATGGCATTTCCATTACTAAACATCTCATAAGATATAGCGTCTATGTTTTTGTAAGTGTCTCTTGCTTCTAAAAGCATATCTATCTCATCTTCATCTACTCTCTCACCATTATCATCTATAAAGTGATCAACTAACATAAAAAAGTACTCATTTAAAAAATTTCTAATTGTTATGTAATGGAGGGTATCCATCGCTTCACCTCTTAAGTAGTACTCTCCTTTATCATTCACATCATAGATTTCTATATACTCTTCCTTGGCAACTCCTGCATACGTCATACTCACAAAGTTCAAGAACATAGTCCATATAGAGTAAAACTTATGCATCTCCAGTGCTGTTAGGGGTGCTAAAATATCTTGAGGCTCTTCAAATTTTCCTATCTGTAGTGTTTGTGGTTTGTCTCTGTTCATACAACATTTTTTGTATTTTCTACCACTTCCACATGGGCAAGGGTCATTTCTTCCTACATTGTAGCTTATAGAATTCGCTGAGTCTTGAGTAGTTGTCTGCTGCGTTATGGCATTATGATAATCATCTTTTCTCAAAGAGTTCATAGCCATACAAAATATAAATGAAGATGAGGCATGTTCAAACACCTCCTCAGAGCTCATCTTATCACTTCTCATCTTTTTAGAAAGCATTGTTAAACCCATAAACATCATAGCGACATCTTCACTAGCAAATATTTTCACTAAGCCCTCAATGCCATCATTATTAGCAAGAGATTTTTCAATAGGAAATTCACTCATAACAATATCAATAATCTTCTCTATAAACTCTGCTACACTCTCTTTGAGTCTCTCTTTTGGCAGAGTAGAGAGTAAGTTAGTAACAAACAGTTTTATCTTCTTATCAAACTCTAAATCATTCTCTACTACTTCTAAACTCTCAAGCTCTTGTATCAAAAGATTGTGAAACTCAAAATATCCATTTAAAAAACTCTGTATCTCATCAGCACTACCAAAAGTAGCATTTTCTGAGACTCGCTGCATCAGCTCATTTTGATTGGTGTTCACTTCTACTTTTATAAGATTTAAGATTATATTTGCTATCTCATCAAATGTTTTTAGCTTTTTGTCTGTCGTTTTTTGTATAAGTTTATCAAACTTCTGTACCTGTTTTAGTGTCATTTTTTCTCCTCATATCTTAGTTTTGCATTTGCCACAACTCTAT
>JAYEHI010000071.1:0-2864 GCA_034659455.1 Campylobacterota bacterium
TAGGTGTCACTTCAGAGATACTCAAAGAGCATAGTAGAGATGCTCTCTACACAAACACTCTTTTTGAGTACTCTAAAAACTTTGACAACTATCTAGGCAACTCTATAGAACTTGGAAGAAGTTTTGTACAACCCAAATACTGGGGAAGTCGTGCGCTTGATTATCTATGGCAAGGTATAGGTGCATACTTAAAAAACAACCCTCAAATAGAGTATATGTATGGTCCAGTGAGTCTCTCGGGTAGTTATCCTAAAGTCGCAAAAGATATGATTTTACACTTTTATGATACATACTTTCCCTCAAGCAAAAAAATAGTTCAAGCAAGAAGAGCTTACAGTTTTGACTTAAGCGATGAGTATATGAAAGTCTTCCTATCAGAGCTTGCTGGTAACGACTACAAGAGTGACTTTAAAACTCTCAAAAAGGCTCTTAGTTTTTTAGAACTAAGTGTTCCTACTATGTATAAACAGTATGCCGAGCTTTGTGAAGAGGGAGGCATACTCTTTTGTGATTACAATGTAGATGAGGATTTTTCTGATTGTGTAGATAGCTTTATTATCTTAGAGGTAGCCAAAATCAAAGAAAAACAGAGACAGAGGTATTTCGGTGAAAAATAAACTACCGAGTTCATGGCTTAAAAAACTAAACATTCTTGATATTGCATTTCAGCCAATTATTAATATTCACTCAGGTCAAATCTTTGGTGTAGAAGCACTTGTTCGTAACTTTCGAGAAGCTGGATTTAAATCTATATTTGAGATATTTGATTCAGCACATAAAGAGCATGTTCTCTACTCATTTGACCTTGCCCTAAGAGAAAAAACCTTTAAAAAGTTTACTCAGATTGAGGGAAGTAACACGCTAAAGCTTTTTTACAATCTAGATAATAGACTTCTGGAAATGCCAGACTTTTCTGATGGGAATACTAGTGCTATACTAGAAAAACTGCATATAAACCAAGAGAATATCTGCTTTGAAATATCTGAAAGACATGAGATATCTGAGAGCTGCAGTATTGAAAATGTAATAGCTCACTATAGAGATGAAAACTTCACTATAGCCATAGATGACTTTGGTGTTGGTTACTCAGGCTATCAGTTGCTCTATGATTCTACACCCGATATTATCAAGATTGACAGATACTTTCTTCAAGATATTCATAAAAGTGTAAAAAAACAGCTAATGCTTCGCAGTATCACAAACCTATCAATTCAACTTGGCATTCAAGTTATTGCAGAGGGTGTGGAGACGGAAGAGGAGCTACTTACCTGTAGAGATATTGGTTGCCACTTAGTCCAAGGATACCTTATCCAAAGACCAACAAAAGAGACAAGAGAGATAGAAGAGACTTATGACAATATCGTAAACATTCTCCTCTCCTCAAAACGAAACATAGACAACAAAAGTAAGATAGAAGCCTATATTGATGAAATCGAGCCAATATATAAAAAGTTTCCCATGAGTAGAGTCGTAAAGCACTTCAAGGAGAATAAACAGACTGAAGTTGTCCCCGTACTTAATGAAAAACAAGAACCAGTTGGAGTCTTTTATGAGAGTCAAATCAGAGAGTACCTCTACTCTCCTTTTGGAATTTCACTTCTTCTCAATGACAACTCTGAAAAATCTAAGCTCAAAAATTTTATAAACAGCTGCTCACACATAGATATAAACAGTAGTATTGGTTCCATCATAGAAGTATTTTCAGCAAATCCAAACTCAGCCGGAATCATTATAACTTTAAACTCTTGCTATTACGGATTCTTATCCGCTAGAGCCATCATTACTATAATGAATGAAGAGAACCTCATAATAGCTCGTGATCAAAACCCGCTTACAAAACTTCCAGGAAATAGAATGATTGAGAAATACATTGGCGACGTAGAGTCATCCAATGCACCCCATATGTTTTGCTATTTTGATCTAGACAACTTCAAAGCGTACAACGATACCTATGGGTTTAGAAACGGTGATAGAATCATCCAACTCTTTGCAGACATAATGAAAAAAAATCTTCCTTCTGATTTCTTTAAAGCTCATATCGGTGGTGACGACTTTTTTACCGCCCATAAAGTTTATGACGATTCAAAAATGTGCCTAGAGCAGATAGAGCAAGTTGTTAATATATTTACGCAGAGTGTTAGAGAGTTTTACTCAAAGGAAGATAAGAAAAGAGGTTACATAAGTACAAAAAACAGAGAAGGGGTTATGCAAAACTTTCCTCTATTAACAGTTAGTGCATCCATAATTATCACCAATCAAAATAGAATGAATCAAAAATTCTCTTTTAATCTCAATCAGATTCTTGCCCAACAGAAAAAAATAGCAAAAAATGAACCTAGACATATTGCGATTAGTAGCACCCTCTAAGCTCAATAAGCTTATCATCTACTACAAAAAGAAACAATATCTAAAGATGATGATTTTTTAATCACCCTAAAAGAGCTCATTATTCAAGAATCAGATATACTAACACCAGATTAAATTCAGGAGATAATAAATGGGAAAATTTGTTAATAATACAGAAGAGTTTTTTACTTTTTGTGAAGAGAATGATGTTCAATTTGTAGACTTTAGATTTACAGACATCAAAGGTGCGTGGCACCATATTAGTTATAGAATGAGTGCTGTTAGTAAAGGACAACTTGAGAATGGTCTTCCATTTGATGGATCTTCAATCGAAGCTTGGCAACCAATTAACATGTCAGATATGCTACTAAAAGTTGATATTGAAACTGCATTTTTAGATCCATTTACCGCTGATCCAACTATCATCGTTTTCTGTGACGTTTACGACATCTACAAAGAGCAAGCTTATGAGAGATGTCCACGTTCAATCGCTAAAAAAGCTCTCAAACACGCTGAGG
>JAYEHI010000072.1:0-2852 GCA_034659455.1 Campylobacterota bacterium
CTGATTCACTTCTTGTAAAAACAGCACTTTATGGTGAAGATCCAAACTGGGGTAGAATAGCTTCAACGGTTGGTGCAAGTGGTGTAGAGGCAAGTGAAGAGACTCTAAGTATAAGTTTTAACGAGTTGTGTGTATATGATAAAGGAGAGCTTCTTTTTGATGAAGCGATGGAGACAAAAGCTTCTGAGGTTATGAAACTTTCAGAATTCACCATCTACTGTGACTTAGGTATAGCAGAGGGTTCTTTTACGTCTTTTGGATGTGACTTAGGTTATGAGTATGTTAAGATAAACGCGGATTATCGTACATAATCCTCTTTAAACGCCACATAACGCTCTGCTGAGGCATAAAGTTCAGCTACTTCATCATCGTTTAACTCTCTAACTACTTTTGCAGGACTCCCCATGATAAGTGAGCGTGGAGGGAAAACTTTTCCCTTAGTTACAAGAGAACTAGCACCAACGATAGACTCTTTACCTATAACTGCATCATCTAAGATAGTAGCACTCATCCCAATAAGACATGCATCTTCGATAGTACAACCATGAAGCATAACTCTATGTCCTACTGTTACATCACTTCCGATAACCGTAGGACTTCCATCGCTTCTATCAGTTTTTTTATGATGCGTGATATGAACCATACTCAAATCTTGAATACTTGTTCTATCTCCAATTGTTATGTAGTGGACATCTCCGCGCACTACACTTCCAAACCAGATAGAACAATCTTTTCCGATTGTTACATCGCCTATTACATCAGCAGAAGGAGCTATCCAGCTACCTTCTCCGACTTCTGGTGAGAACTCTTTAAAGTCGTAAAGCATACTTACTCTTTACAGTCGATAAATACAGAAGACATAAGACTTGCTATATGACTTGGGGACTCTTTTTTAGTAGCTTTAGAGATTCTATTTACATAGTCTTCTAGGTGTTTGTGGTTATGGATAGTTTTGATACCATCTTGTTTAATCTTTTTATAAGAGCCATCTTCTTGTAGTTCATGTGAAAGTGCATTGTCGCAACACTGAAGTTGTAGTATCTGCAGTACTTTATCTTTTGCTGTTTCATCTTTGATGGCTGTCAGAAGTTCTATCCTTCTGACAAGATTTCTTGGCATCCAGTCAGCACTTGAGATGTATACTTGTGTAGCATCATTTTTAAAGTAAAATGTACGAGGATGTTCAAGGTATTTTCCGAGTATTGAGATAACACGGATATTTTCACTTACCCCTTCTATGCCTGGTTTGAGGCAACAGATGCCACGAACTATTAGGTTGATTTTTACACCAGCTTGACTCGCTTTATAGAGTGCTCTTATGACATCTTCATCAACAAGGGAGTTTACTTTTGCGATTATCTCTCCATTTGTTCCTTGTCTTGTTTCGTTATGAATGAGTGAGAGAATTTTTGGCTTGATCTGTGCAGGTGCCATATAGAGTTCGTTTAGTTTCCCTTTTTTACTAAAGCCTGTGAGAAAGTGAAAAAACCTTGTAAGGTCGTTTGTTATTTCATCTTTAGATGTCATGTAGGACATATCAGTGTAAATTTTGGCAGTTGATGGGTTATAGTTACCTGTTCCTAAGTGTGCATACTGCTTTAGTTTACCATTATTCTTACGAGTAATGAGTGTCGCTTTTGCATGTACTTTGAAGCCCTTAATACCGTAGATAACATGAGCACCAGCTTTTTCTAAAGCTTTTGCCCAGATGAGGTTGTTCTCTTCATCAAACCTTGCTTTAAGCTCAACCATAACAGTTACCTGCTTTCCACTCTCACTCGCATTCATAAGGGCTTGAACTATTGGAGAGTTTGTTCCTGAACGGTAGAGTGTCATCTTGATAGAAACAACATCAGGGTCTTTACTAGCGGTTTGTATGAACTTAACAACTGGTTCAAAGCTCTCATAAGGATGATACATAAGAACGTCTTGTTTCTCTAATGTAGTAAAAATATTCTCACTTGAATCAAAAGGTGGAAGGCTCTTAGGCTTAAAAGGTGCTGCTAAGAGGTGTGCAAAATCTTTGTTTGAGACAATTTGCCATAGACTAGAGAGTATTAACGAGGTGTGAAATTTATAGATGTCATCTTTGTAGACATTAGTATGGCGGTTAAAAAAGTTAATGATTTCATCATCGGCGTTTGAACCAACTTCAAGACGAACCATCTCTCCCTTGCGACGAAGTTTCAATCCCTCTTCAAGAATCTCCATAAAGTCATCGGCTTCCTCCTCTTCTATGGCGATGTCGGCATTTCTTGTAACTCTAAATGCAGCATACTTAAGAAGAGTGAAGCCTGGAAAAAGCTCTTCAACATGTTGTGCTACAAGAGACTCTATGGGAACATAAGTACCACTCTCTAGCTCGATGAATCTACTTAAAACACGAGGAACACGAATAAGCCCAAAACGCTCAATAGACGTATCATCAGCATCTTGGAGTTTAACAATAAGTCCAAAACTAAGGTTGTTTAGGTGTGGAAAAGGGTGTGTAGCATCAATAGCAATTGGGATGATAACGGGATAGATGTTCTCGTTGAAGTACTGGTTGAGTTTCTGTTTTTGGGTGTGAGTAGCCTCATCATAGCTTTTAACTATCATGCCCTCAAGCTCAAGTTTTTTGAGTATTGAAGTACGGCAGTGCTCAACAACCTGCTGCTCTTGATGTAGATAAGTTCTTATTTCTCGAAGTTGCTGTAAGGGTGTGAGCTTATCAGCACCTGAAACGATGATACCAGCGGAGAAAAGCTTTTTTAAACCTGCAACACGAATCATATAAAATTCATCTAGGTTAGTACCATAGATAGCGAGAAATTTCAGACGCTCTAGAAGCGGAAGCGACTCATCTTGAGCCT
>JAYEHI010000073.1:0-2847 GCA_034659455.1 Campylobacterota bacterium
AAGATGATAAAAAGAAACTAAAAAAGAAGCTTAAAAAGGTGGAGAAGTATCATAAAAAGACTTATCCGAATAAAGATAAAACAGATATCCAAATTTTATTTGAAGATACTGGTTTAGAAAATAAAGAAGATAAAAAAACATATATTAGCAGTGATGTAATACCACAAACAGCAGTTGTAGATATAGAGTTAATAATGAGAAATGAACAAAGAGATAGAGAAATACAGAAAATGAATAGGGAAAATATGGAAAATATGTCAAAACCAACCTATGTTACAAATAATATAAATACAGTAAATGGAGATAACAGTATTGCTGGAAATAACAATAGTATAAAATTAGATAAGAAAAATGGTTTATTCATGAAAATATTAGGATTTATAAAGTTTTGGTGATTTTGAGCTATTAGGAAAAGAGGGAGACAAGGGAAATAAATCCCTTGACTATACTAGTGAAGCATAGGTGCAAAAATGCACATAAGAACTATTGCTATAAGTATCTTATTCATAAAATCTCCCTTATTAGTATTCTTGGAGGACAAAAAAAAAGGCTAGAAGGTGATCAAGCCTCCTAGCCTTAAAATTTATTATCGCTCCATAGAACACTAATAAGTACTTATAGCAACAGTTATTATAACAAAAAAAGGAACAAAATGCAAAACCTAATAGAAGTAGATTATCAGCAAACAGGCAAGAGTAAAAACCTAAATAACTTAGGGATGAGAGAGATGCAACAGAGAGTATATGCTAAGAGAGATGAGCAGTATATCTTACTAAAAGCACCACCTGCGTCTGGAAAATCTCGCGCCTTGATGTTTGTAGCGTTAGATAAACTTTTGCATCAAAATATCAAAAAAGTGATAGTCGCCGTTCCTGAGAAAAGTATCGGTGGTTCTTTTGGTGATGCTGATTTGTCTTCCTTTGGTTTTGAGAGTGATTGGAGTGTGAACCCTGCGTTTAATCTCTGTACTATTGAATCAAATCAGAGTAGAAGTGCTGCGTTTAAAGAGTTTTTAGAGAGTGGGGAGAGAGTACTTATATGTACTCACTCAACACTCCGCACTGCGTTTGAGACACTGAATGAGAGTCGCTTTGATGATGTACTTTTGGCTATAGATGAGTTTCATCATCTAAGTGCTAGTGATGCTAGTGTTTTGGGAAATGTTCTTAAGTCCATCATGGCAAAATCATCCGCACACATTATGGCTATGACAGGTTCATACTTTAGAGGAGATAGCCACCCCATTTTACTTCCTGAGGTTGAAGAGCAGTTTAGTAAAGTGACATACAACTACTACGAACAGTTAAATGGTTATGAGCATCTCAAATCTTTAGGCATAGGGTATCACTTCTATCAAGGAAAATATACAGAGGCTATAGATGAGGTACTTGATGATACTAAAAAAACTATCATTCATATTCCACATGTAAACTCTAGAGAGTCTACAAAAAGTAAACATGATGAAGTGGGTTTTATACTTGATGTTTTAGGTGAGGTAGTGGATGAGGACAAAGAGACAGGTGTCATAAGAGTAAAAACTAAGGATGGGCGAGTACTGAAAGTAGGGGACTTAGTAAATGATGACCCAGTAGATAGACCAAAAATACAGAAATACCTAAGAGAGATAAAAAGTGCTGATGATATAGACATCATTATAGCATTGGGAATGGCAAAAGAGGGCTTCGACTGGCCCTATTGTGAAGTTGCGTTGACAGTTGGCTATAGAGCTTCACTTACAGAGGTCATACAGATAATAGGGCGAACGACAAGAGATAGCGAGAACAAATCTCATGCACAGTTCATAAACCTTATATCGCAACCCGACGCAGAGGAGTCAAGCGTAGCAAACGCCACAAACGATATGCTCAAAGCCATAACAGCTTCACTACTGATGGAGCAAGTACTAGCGCCAAACTTCAAGTTTAAAACAAAACTCCCAAATGATGAAACGCCACATAAAGCTGGAGAGTTTAAGATAAATGGACTCAAAACACCATCAAGTGCGAGAGTAAAAGATATAACCCAAAACCAACTAGCAGACCTAAAAGTTAAAATACTTCAAGATACAAATATTGAAAAAACATTAGGAACTGAGATAACGCCAGAGCTTGTAAACAAGTCGCTCATCCCAAAAATCATAGAAGAGGCTTATCCTGATTTGAGTGAGGAGCAGCAAGAAGAGGTTCGCCAACATGTAGTGGTCGATAGCGTTTTAGCAAATGCGAGAGTCGAGGAGGGAAGCAACAGAGTTTTTATAAATGGTACTAACAAATTTGTAAACCTAGAGGAGCTAAGCATAGACCTCATAGATAGTATAAACCCTTTTCAAAGAGCCTATGAGATAATCTCTAAGTCACTTGACAAGAGAGTTTTGAAGCTGATAAGTGAGAGCATAGACGCTTCAAAAAGCACCTTGAGTGAGATAGAGGTTGATTACTATTGGAAAGATGTGAATGCATTTTATAAAAAACATAATCGTAAACCTGAGAAAAACGCAGAGGGTGAAAACGAGAGAAAACTAGCAGAGGTTTTAGCAAGGGCAATTTATTTTAACAACAAAAAGAAGAGCAGATGAACATAAGAGAAGAGCTCTATAAAACACTAGAAAATGACCCCTTTGGACTTTTGGAGCAAAAACCTAAACAGTCAACTCATAGAGATGAGGTGAAGATGATTATAGAGAGTTTTCAAACTATCTTAGAGTTTTATGAGCTAAATGCAAGAGAACCGGATAAAAACGCCCAAAGACCAGAGAGAAGCTTAGCGATGATACTTGAGGGCATAAGAGAGGATGAGAACAAGCAAGCTATACTCAAAGAGTATGATAAGTTTGAGCTTTTAGGAACT
>JAYEHI010000074.1:0-2837 GCA_034659455.1 Campylobacterota bacterium
ATGAAATAGGAAAAAGCATTCTTCCACTCACTCCCAATTATGATACAATTCTATATGCTTGTTTGGGACTCAGAAAAGTGGAAGGCTGGGAGTGAAACGAGTGGAAGAATAAAGTGAAATATACACCATTAATCCAGCTAAGATTGATAGATATAAAATATGTTCTAATTTATGCCGTTTCCCTTGACCTTTTCGGTGGTCTGGAACTTTTGATAATAACTCTAAAAGTTTGTTAGACTCCACCTGTGAACCATACCCTTTTTTCGAACGTTTCTTCGCTAGTTTATCTCTTGCTTTCGTTGCCATCTTTAATCACTTTATATTTTTTAGAATCTAGAGCAATTATCGTTCTTCTTTTAAATGTTAGTTATTAATGGATTGGGGTGTACTATATTATATACATAAACTATTAAACACTATTTTTAAGTACAATCTGCTAAAATAGTACTCTTATAAAGTTTCATAATCAAAAAAGGTTTAATAATAATGAGCGAGCACAAAGATTTTTTACGTACCATAGTCGAGAAAGACCTACAAGCAGGTAAATACAAAGAGGTAGTTACAAGGTTTCCTCCTGAGCCAAATGGCTTTCCACATATTGGTCATGCTAAATCTATCGCCATAAACTTTGGAATCGCAAACGACTATAATGGGCACTGCAACCTTAGAATGGACGACACAAACCCAACAAAAGAGGACACTAAGTACGTAGAAGCTCTCAAAGATGCTGTAGAGTGGCTAGGCTTTGAGTGGGATGGTAATGTGCGTTTTACTTCTGATTATTTTCATCAAATACACGACTATGCGGTAGAACTCATAAAAATGGGTAAAGCATATGTTGATAGTGTAGATGAAGAGAGTATGAGAGAGCTTCGTGGGAGCGTTACAGAGGCTGGTAAACGTAGTAAATATGCTGAGCGTAGCATAGAAGAGAACCTAGACCTTTTTGAGCGAATGAAAAACGGTGAGTTTAAAGATGGTGAACATGTTTTAAGAGCTAAGATAGACATGGCAGCGGCAAATATGAAGATGCGTGATCCTCTTCTTTACCGTATCAGAAATGTTCATCACTACAGAGCTGGTGATGAGTGGGCTATTTATCCCATGTATGACTTCGCTCACTGTCTCTCTGATTATATAGAGGGCGTTTCTCACTCTATCTGTACACTAGAGTTTGAAAACAACCGTGACATCTACAACTGGGTACTAGAGACTCTAGTCTTAAATGTAAAACGCCCATTCCAACATGAGTTTGCTAGACTTGGCATCAACTACACAGTTATGAGTAAACGCAAGCTCTTAGAACTCGTAGAAGGTGGACAGGTAAGTGGTTGGGATGACCCTCGTATGCCTACAATAGCAGGATATAAACGCCGTGGCTACACTCCTGAGTCTATTTTAACTTTTTGTGAGCAGATTGGTATAGCTAAGGCTAACTCTATGGTTGATGTTGCACAGTTAGAGTTCTGTATAAGAGATGATTTAAACACGAAAGTTCCTCGTGTTATGGCTGTACTTGACCCACTTAAAGTGACTATAGAGAACTACGAAGGGAGTGAAGAGCTAAATGCTTCATACTACCCTGAAGATGTTCCAAAAGAGGGAGAGAGAAAGATACCTTTTTCTCGTGAGATCTATATAGAACGCGAAGACTTTATGGAGAACCCTCCTAAGGGTTACTTCCGTCTTACACCAGAGCAACCAGTACGTTTGAAACATGCTTACATCATTACTTGTAAAGAGATAATCAAAGATGCTGATGGCAAGATAGTTGAGATAAAAGCAGAGTACAACCCTAACTCAAAAAGTGGTCAAGACACGAGTGGCATAAAAGTCAAAAGTGCTATTCAGTGGGTAAGTGCCGCGGAGGCTAAAGAGGTAGAAGTAAGAGTGTATGATAGACTCTATTCTTCTGAAAACCCTGAAAGTTTAGAAGACCTGAACCCTACTTCACTAACAGTAATAAAAAATGCTCTTATAGAACCAGCGGTAATCACTGAAAAACCTGATGAGCGTTTTCAGTTTGAGAGACAAGGTTACTTTTATACTGATCCAGTGGACTACACAGATGAGAAGCCAGTTTTTAACAAGATAGTAGGTCTTAAAGACTCTTACTCTAAAAAGAAAAAAACGCCAGTTGAGGCTCCTAAAGAGAAAAAAGTACAGATAGATGGTGAAGTAGCTGCTATGAGTGAGGCAGAACAAGCACTATTTGACAAATACACAAATGAACTAAAGCTTAATAGCGAAGTGGCAAATACTCTCGCTCGCGACACCAAACTCTCCGCGTTTTATGAAGAGGCATTAGAGGCTCTTAACTCTCCTGTAGCGCTTGCGAACATCGTAACAAATGAAGTAGCAAGAGAACTCAAAGAGTCAGATAAGTTGGCATTTAATACCACTCAAGTAGCTGAGCTTATCAAGATGGTAGATGATGGCACTATCTCTAATAAGATAGCAAAACAGGTCTTTGAAGAGATGGCAAAAAGTGGTGATAACCCAAGTAAAATAGTAGAAGCTAAAGGTCTCGTTCAAATAAGCGACCCAGCAGTTATCGCTCCTATTATCGATGAAATCATCGCTAAAAACCCTGACAATGTAGCCAAGTTCAAAGATGGAAATAAAAAACTACTTGGCTTTTTTGTAGGGCAAGTACTCAAAAGTACAGGTGGAAAAGCCAATCCACAAGTTGTTAATCAACTTGTGGCTGAGAAAATAAAACTCAACTGCTAAAAAGCAGTAACTTCTCCTAGCTATCCCCGACCCAAGGGTACGGGGTATTACAGTTCTATTTCCAACTGCCCTTGATGAAGTTTTGTGTATTTCTTACCTTGATT
>JAYEHI010000075.1:0-2817 GCA_034659455.1 Campylobacterota bacterium
TTATAAGTAGTGTAGATGATACGAAAATATCATTTAAAGATGGAAGTGACCTTGAGTACCTCTTTATGGTCTTTACAGGTGGTATCAAAGCAGCACCACTTAATGAGACTATAGAGTGTGAAAAAAATAGACTTGGTCAACTTCTTGTGAGTCAGACACTTAACATTGCAGACTATAAGGATGCATTTGCTATTGGTGATGCTATAGAGGTTAAAGATGCGGATGAGAACATATTACCACCTACAGCTCAAGTCGCTGAACGCAGTGCAGAGTATGTTGCAAAGGCTATTGTAAGTCGTATAAGAGGCGAAGAACTACTACCTTTTCATGCAAATGTTATGGGTATGTTTATCGCTTTAGGTGGAAAATATGCAGTGGGTGAAGTTTTTAATTTTGTGAAGGTGAGTGGTTATAAGGCATACTTACTTAAAAAGGCTATAACTTATGCATACTACATAGGTCTGAAGCTCAGAATTAACACAGGCTTTAAAAACAGAATTAAGAGAAAAGCTAGCTACTAAAAAACATAATTTCTGAAAGATATTTTAAAAAAGTATCTGATTTTCAACTGAAGCATAGATTGATTTTTCTAAGCTATAATTTTTAAAATTAATAATTTATTTAAATAGAAAAGAGGAACAAAGATGTCAAACAGTGAAAAAAAACCAGTTTTTAATCCAAACAGAGAGTTCGCAAAAAATGCAAGAATAAAAAATATGTGTGAATACCAGGATTTACAAGATTATGCAACTGAAGACTATGAGGGTTTTTGGGGTGATGCCGCAGAAGAAAAAATCGACTGGATAGAGCCTTTTACAAATGTTTTAGATGAGACTGAAGCACCTTTTGTTAAATGGTTCGATGGTGGTAAACTAAATGTTGCTGCGCAATGTATAGACAGACACCTAGAGACTCGTAAAAATAAAGCGGCTATTATCTTCGAAGGTGATAGAGGTGATGTTCAAACTATTACATATCTTGACCTTTATAAACATGTAAATAGATTTGCTAACCTTCTTAAAGAGGATTTTGGAGTACAAAAAGGTGATAGAGTTGTTATCTATATGCCGATGATTCCTGAAGCTGCTTATGCGATGCTTGCTTGTGCTCGTATAGGAGCTATTCACTCTATCGTATTTGGTGGCTTCTCTTCTGAAGCTCTAAGAGATAGAATCGAAGATGCAGAGGCAAAAGTAGTTATCACTGCTGATGGTGCATTTAGAAAGACGAAACCTTATATGCTTAAACCTGTTGTTGATGCAGCACTAGAAGGTAAAACACCAGTTGAGAAAGTTTTAGTTGTAGAGAGAAATAACGAAGACGTTACTTGGGTAGCAGGACGTGATTACTCTTACAATGAACTCATCAAAGATAAGTCAGCTGTATGCGAAGCTGAAGTAATGGATGCTGAAGATCCACTTTTCCTCCTTTATACATCAGGTTCAACTGGTAAACCAAAAGGTGTTCAGCATAACTCTGCTGGTTATATCCTTTGGGCTCAAATGACTATGGAGTGGGTATTTGATGTTAAGGAGAATGACACTTTTTGGTGTACTGCCGACGTTGGTTGGATTACGGGGCACACTTACATAGTGTACGGTCCACTTGCGATGGGAGCTACAACTATGATGTTTGAGGGGGTTATCACTTACCCTGATGCAGGACGACCATGGGCAATGGTTGAAAACCATAGAATCAATCAGTTCTACACAGCTCCTACAGCCATTCGTGTTTTACATAAGATGGGCGAAGAGGAACCGTGCAAGTACGATATGAGTTCACTAAAAGTTCTAGGAACAGTTGGTGAGCCAATCGATCCTCCGGCATGGAAGTGGTATTATGAGGAAGTTGGTGGAAGCACTTGTGCTATCGTTGATACTTACTGGCAAACTGAGACAGGTGGTCATATCGTTTCTCCACTTCCAGGTGCAACTCCTATCAAGCCGGCATGTGCGACACTTCCACTGCCGGGAATCATGGCGGAGATTTTAGACCCTGCTACAGGTGAAAAAGCGGAAGTTGGTGAGACTGGATATATGTGTATCACAAAACCTTGGCCTTCACAAATTCGTGGCGTTTGGGGCGATGAAGAGCGTTATATAAAATCATACTATGGTGATGTAGTTAAAGATGGTAAAGCTGTATACTTCACAGGTGACGGTGCACGTTACGATGAAGATGGGTATATTACTATTACAGGTCGTACTGATGATGTTATCAATGTCTCCGGTCACCGTATGGGAACGGCAGAAGTTGAAGCGGCTATCAAAAAACATGACAATGTAGCAGAAGTTGCAGTTGTTGGTAAACCACATGATCTTAAAGGTGAGGGCATCTTTGCATACATTGTGCTTAAATCTGATGATGGTGTTGCTGATGAGGTTGAAGAGGTGAAAGCTATTAACAACATTATCAAAAAAGAGATTGGTAACATCGCTATCTGTGATGATATGGTGTTTGCTCCAGGACTTCCAAAAACTCGTTCAGGAAAAATCATGAGACGTATTTTACGCTCAATCGCTAAAGGCGAAGAGATTACTCAAGATATCTCAACACTTGAAGATCCTTCTGTAGTTGGTAAAATTGAAGCGATGATTAAAGGATAGGACCCTTTAACTAAGTTCAAGGTGCTATAATTTCATAATTAACTTACAGAGAGAATATTATGGAATTATGCGTTGCACTTGACCTATCTACAAAAGAAGAGAACTTAGCTCTTATAGAAAAAATCAAAGAACACGATGTCTGGCTAAAAGTTGGACTTCGTACCTACATTCGTGATGGTGAAGAGTTTTTAAAAGCCATTAAGCAAATCAA
>JAYEHI010000076.1:0-2810 GCA_034659455.1 Campylobacterota bacterium
TAAACGCCAACTTTTCCATCTTTGGACTCAATGTCACAAAAACTATACTTCGTTTTCTCCTCTACTTTTTCTACCCCTTCATCCTTAAAGCGAAAGTTTGGACAGGCACAGAGGTAGCAGTTGAGTTTCTCCATGTCATGGCACTTTTTGTGCTGGGCATAGAGAGGGCAGAACTCTTTTTCATTCTCTACCATACTCTCAAAATCAAAGTAGTCAATTATCTGCTCTTTATTGAAACCCTTTGCTAAGAGTCTGTCTACTATCTTTTTATGTTTAGCGGCATGTTCGTCAAACCATGAGATATAACTCATACCTTATGCATCCATATCTGTAGTGTAGATAAGTTTTTCGTTTATTTTCTGACCTTGTATCTCAATATAGCGCATCGGATAGGCATCCATATCAAGGGCTCTTATAAAACCACGAGTCACTATCATTTGCGTCCCTTGATGCTCTTTGACTGAGTCTATATGTTTGTGTCCTGAGAGGGTTAGGATGACACTCTCGTCATCTAAAATCTCTTTTTGAACTTCATCGGCATTGTTAAGGACGTACTTGTGTATCTCTTTTTCATCCTTGCTTCCCCAGTAGTTTGTATAGGGGTGGTGGTTGAGGATGATGGTCGGTTTTTTACTTTTGAGGGCATGTTTGGCAAAGTTTATGGTCTCTTGTGTATAAACGCCATTGTTCGCACCCTCTATGCAGCTATCGAGTCCTAAGATGGTGTAGCCTTTTTTCTCTAAACGCCAATCTCTTCCATGGACTTCAAGTTCATGATGACTCAAAAAGAGAGTTTTAAACTGCTCTAAGTCTATGCCATCAGCAGGTTTAGGAGAGGACTCTTTGTTGCCTCGAACAAGATAGGCTGGACAGTGAAGTCTCTCTATAATCTCTTTGAACTTTAGGGCGTCAGTGTTGCCTTTGACATTGTTGTTGAAGTTGTCTCCACCAAAGAGAACAAAGTCGAGCTCTTTGTAGTTGGCGTTTATGAAGCTACTCATGAGCTCCATCGCTTCTACGGAGTCGCTATCGGCAAGGTCCATGTGAGAGTCTGTGATGTGAATAAATCTCAGAGTTGGCTCCTCTTGTGCGGCATTTAGTGCAAAGGGTGCTAGGCTAAGTGCTGCGGCTGTTTTAAAAAATCCTCTTCTTTTAGTGTCTCTCATCTTGACTCCTTGAGATAATAAGATATATAAAAAATGGACCACCTATAAGTGCAGTGACTATGCCTATAGGGAGTTCACTCTGTGTCTGAATCGCTCTTGTGATTGTATCACAAAGGAGTAAAAATAGACCGCCAAAAAGTGCAGTATGAAAAATACGTCGGCTCACACTCAGAGGGTAGAGTCTACTTACTATGTGAGGTACGATAAGCCCAATGAAGCCAATAGGACCTGAGATACTCACAAGCACACCTATAGCTAGAGATGAGAGTAGGAGCAGTATAAGTGTTACTCGTTTTGTGTTGATACCCTTGAGCTGTGCTCCATGCTCTGAGACATTGAGAATTTGGAGTTCAAACCTATAGAGGTATACAGCGATGAAAAATAGAGAGCCGATGAGAGCCAGTATGAGAGGATAACTCCACCCTATAACGGAGAGTGAACCCATGGTAAAACGTATAAGTGTGTCGTTTTGCATAGGAGTTCCCAAATAAAAAACAATCATCAGGGCAGAAGTGTAAAAGAGTGAGAGCGCTATACCTAAGAGTAGAAGTGACTGATGTTGATTTGTTCTGAGAAACTGAGCTAGGTAGAGGAGTAGAAGCACTGTGAGAAAAGCTCCTAAAAATCCAAAAATACTTATAGCCGCTATACCAAAGAGTAGGGTAGAGAGTCCAAGTTTTATAGCGATTCCAGCCCCTAAAACAGCCCCACTCGATATACCTAAAGTGTAGGGAGTCATAAGAGGATTTCTAAAGAGTGTTTGAAAAACAAGACCAGCAAGACCAAGGATAAGACCAGCAAAAAAAGCAAATAAAACACGCGGCAGACGCAGCTCAAAAAAGATAGTAGAGTCAAGAGAGCTGGCGTTTAAAATCTCTGTGATATTTAGTGGCACTGCACCTACAAAAGGGGATAACACCATCACAAACACTAACACTAACCAAACGCTAACTCTAAGCATACCGCACCGCCAAAGCATTAAACGCCACACCATAGAGTTTCTCTAAGTGTTCATCTTCAAAAAACTCTTTTCCATAGGAGGCAGCTCCCTTATCTTTAATGAAAACTATGGGTGAATCAACAAAGCAGGCAAGATGCAGGTCATGTGTGATAAGGATAACTTGATGGTACTCTTTTAAGCCCTTGATATGCTCTGCGATTATCTTAGAGTTATGTGGGTCAAGATTTGCTGTTGGTTCATCAAAGATGATGATTTGGCTCTGCTGAGCAAGAGCTTGTGCTATGAGTGTGAGCTGCTGTTCCCCTGAACTAAGGGAAGTGATGGTGTTTGTGGCAAGATGAGCGATATGTAAAAACTCTAGAGTGTTTTTGGCTATCTTTTTATCCTTCTGTGAGTAGTCTAAAAAACTCTTCTTGTAGGGAAATCTTCCTTGTAAGACAAACTCCTCTACAGTCACATAGGGGTCGCTCATCTGCAGTTTTGCAGGGATGTAGGAGATGAGTTTTGCTCTCTCTTTTAAGGAGAGTTCTTGAGTGTTTGTGCCATCTATAGTGATGTTCCCCTCATAGGAGAGAAGTGAAGATATCGCCTTTGCGAGGGTACTTTTACCACTTCCATTAGCTCCGAGTATGGAGACATGAGAGGGTATCTCTAAGGATATCTCTTTTAGTATGACTCTTTTG
>JAYEHI010000077.1:0-2797 GCA_034659455.1 Campylobacterota bacterium
CATCCTCAGGAAGAGCTATAGGAAGATTCTCTTTTTTCTCCATCACAAGACCACAATCCTCACAATGAACAAAAGGAATCGGAGCTCCCCAGTAACGCTGACGAGATACTCCCCAATCTTTTAGTTTATAGTTTGTTGTTTTCTTCCCAATATCTTTGGCTTCAAACATTTTAATGATGTTATATTGAGACTTTTTAGAGTTCATGCCATCAAACTCACCAGAGTTGAAAAGTTCCCCAACATCTGTAAACGCAGCCTTACTTACATCTGATTCGCCATCTTTTGGCTTAATTACCGCGTTTATAGGGAGGTCATACTTTTTAGCAAAGTCATAATCCCTCTCATCATGTGCTGGAACCGCCATAACTGCACCTGAACCATAATCCATAAGTACAAAGTTGGCTATCCACACTGGAACTACTTTTCCCGTAAGTGGATGGATTACGCTCAGACCAAGTGGAAGTCCGGCTTTCTCTTTTTGTCTATCTATGGATGAAGCGTTTTTCATCTTTGTAATCTCTGCAACCGTAGCTTCATCAAGAAGATTGTTCTCAATCATGTAAGTCACTATTTTGTGTTCGGGAGCAAGCGCCGTGTATGAAACGCCATAGATAGTGTCTGGACGAGTTGTAAATACGTCAAAACTATCAAACTCCGCGTTTAACTTTGCCTTTGACGCGTCATCAAAGAAGAGGTCAAACGCCAAACCGTTTGATTTTCCTATCCAGTTCTCTTGCATGGTAAGCACTTGTTTAGGCCAACCACCCTCAAGCTTTTTAAGATCTGCTAAAAGTTCATCAGAGTACTGAGTTATCTTAAAGTAGTACTGATTCATATCTTTTTTAACTACTTCAGTTCCACAACGCCAACAGCCACCATCTTCAACTTGTTCATTTGCAAGAACAGTCTGATCATGTGGACACCAGTTAAGCATCCCTTTTTCACGATACAAAAGACCTTTTTCGTACATATCGATGATAAAAGCTTGTTCAAACTTTGTATAGAGTTCATCACTAGTAGCCATCTCACGTTTACGGCTAAAAGAGAAACCTAAAGAGTAGAACTCGTTTTTCATGTAGTCTATGTTGTCATAAGTCCAACCCTTAGGATGCGAACCATTTTTAATAGCGGCATTCTCAGCTGGCATACCAAAACTGTCAAACCCTATCGGATGAAGAACATTTTTCCCCTCTTGTCTATGGTAACGTGCTATCGCATCACTGATAGAGTAGTTACGAACATGTCCCATATGCAGACGTCCACTTGGGAATGGAAACATACTCAGAACATACTTCTTATCTAATGTAAAATCTTCACTCGGCTCAAAACTGTCGTTTTGCTTCCAATACTCTTGCCATTTTTTTTCAATATCTGATGAAATGTATTCCAATTAACGTTCCTGTTAAAAAATTCTTTAATATAAAAGAGTCATACAACTCTTTTCAGTTGTATCAATTTTTCATACTCTGGTCTCTGACTCCAAAAGGAGTCAAGCTTTACTTCTAATACTCTTCGTGCTGTTTTGAGCTCTCTATGTAGACAAGTCCCATTGAAAAAACATTTGCGATAAGAGCACCAATAGCAAGAGCTATAGCCCAAGAGTCATCACCAACAATTACTAAAAATATAAATGCCGGTATAAGGTGCAGGTCTGCAACTAATGACGATGCAAGTAACTCAGCAGAGAGCAAGTTTCTCACCCCAATTTTCAAAATCGTACTAATAAGGTTCACACTCGCCGCGATAAAAAGCGAAGTCGCAGTGTTTTCATACAAAAATCCTGCGATCGATGTTAAACTCATTAACGAAAAAAATACGTATATTACTTTTCCCCAATCCATATCATATTTCCTTTAATCTATTTTAAACAACACCAGCGTCAAACTGCTCACGTAGTTTTTGTTTTTGCATACGTTTTTGCTCTTTTTTAGCAAGTCTATTATGGTAGTTTTTCACATCAAATCCAAACCATAGTAAAATAGGACTCGCTACAAATACTGATGAGTATGTACCAACTGCAACACCAACTAAAAGTGTAAATGCAAAAGGATGAATAATCTCACCACCATACATAAAGAGTGTAAAGACAACAAAGAAAGTCGTCAGAGACGTGAGTGTCGTACGAGCTAGAGTTCTTGTTACAGACTCGTTTATCGTCTCTCTAAGCTCAACACCTCTATTTTTCGTCACACCCTCGCGAATACGGTCAAAAACGATAATCGTATCATTTAAAGAGTATCCTAGTATTGTAAGTAGTGCCGCTAAAACATCTAAGTTCACATCAAGTCCTACTAGAGTAATAGCACCAAGTGCGATGCTCACATCATGAACAAGTGCAACGATAGAAGCAACAGCAAAACGCCACTCAAATCTAAACGCGACATAAATAAGTATTCCTATAACAGCTAAAATCATAGCCGTTATTCCTTTCTCTTTAAGCTCTGCACCAACTGTTGGTCCAACGATATCTACACGACGGATTTCATAATTACCAGTGCCTTTTAAAGCCTCACGAGTCACATCGCCTATGTCTGTTGTCACATTTCCAGTAGTTGTCTTCATCCGTATTACAACTTCCTCAGGAGCACCAAACTCGCTGATAGTAGCTCCATCAAAAAGTATGTCACTCTTTAATTTTTCACGCATCGCGTCTATAGGAGCTGTTGTGTTGTATTTGACCTGAACAACTGTTCCACCTGCAAAATCTACACCGTAGTTAAGACCTTTGGTTGCTAGTAAAGCATAAGAGGCTAAAACAAGAGCGATAGAGAAGAACATCGCTACTTTAGAGCGACCC
>JAYEHI010000078.1:0-2788 GCA_034659455.1 Campylobacterota bacterium
TCTCCTTGGTAGAGCTTACTCCTAAAGAGCTTACGATACTTGGGGATACTCGTGCAGAGAACATTATAGGTTATTTAGTCCAAGAGAAGTCTATAGATTTAAGTCGTATAAACAAAATAACAACTAGTAGTACAAAAGAGTCAGAAGATGCCTTAGTGAAGGTGGGGATGGAGATAAAAGTCAAATGATTTTCGCTATAATTCCAAAATTATTTACAAATATAAAGGATTTGGATGTTAAACATATCTAAATATAAATCATACACAAAAGGCTTACTAGCGAGTATTATAGTAGCTATTATATCTTTTACGATTACAGAGTTTATCTCTTTTAGTACAGCGACTGTAGCTATCATTTTAGGGATGGTAGTGGGAAATATATTTTATAGCACTTTTCATGGTGAGGAGTCGGAGTTCAAATCTGGTGTAAAGTTTGCAGAGAAAGATCTTCTTATGTTCGCTATTGCTCTTATGGGAATCAACCTAAACTTTACAATGCTTGCAAACCTAGGTTTTAAAACTATTATGATTATAGTTTTAGGAATGGCATTTACAATAGGTATGGGTATACTGCTCGGAAAACTTTTCAAACTTAATTCAAAACTCTCGTTAATGATAGGAATAGGAAATGGAGTGTGTGGAAGCTCGGCGATTGCTGCTACATCTGGAGTAGCAAAGGTGAAGAGTGCTGATATCGGTGTGAGCATAGCACTTGTAAACCTTATGGGAACAGTGGGAATATTTTTAGCACCCGCATTAGCGCACCTTGTGGGTTTTAATGATATTCAAGCCGGTGTATTTACTGGTAATACACTTCAAGCGGTGGGACAAGCGGTAGCTGCTGGGTTTAGTATATCCCCTGAGGCGGGTCACTATGCGACAGTTGTAAAGATGGGAAGAGTTTTACTTCTTGTGCCTCTTGTTTTTATCTTGATTTACTGGGCAAAAAAAGAGAGCGAGCATAGCCATGATGAGGTAAAGGGAGATGCAAAAGTAAAAGTACCCTCTTTTATACTCTGGTTTGTAGGTTTTTCTATAGTCGCTTCTATGGGATGGCTACCAAAAGATATAGAGACTCTCATCGGTAGTGTAAGTCACTACATCACTCTTATAGCGATGAGTGCCATAGGGCTAATGATACACTTTGGAACAATTGTTAAAACTGCAGGGACAGCGTTTAAGGTCTCTTCTCTTCTTTTTGCTCTGCAGTTGATTTTTAGTGGCATTCTGATTTGGGTGTTGTTGTAAAAAGACACTTTAAGGGCATTTTTTCCAATAAGATTATATAATTTATTAAAACAGTTTAAAGGAGTTAAACGCCATGTCAAATTTGCCTAGTACACTTAACTCCTTTTGGCTCTGGCGAGAAATTAGCTCAAAGCTTGGTGTATCAAATCCAGCTTATAAGTACTGGAAGAGTACACAGAGCTTGAAGCTAAATAATAAATATGTTTTTCTCAAAAAAGACACACTCCCTCAAAAACATCTCCATATACAAGAGATACTTACAGATCTCTCTGGTCATCTTCCCATTAAATTTGCCTCAGATCAACTCCATGTAAACGAACACCTATTTTCAAGTGACAAAATGAAACTCCATAAAGAGTTTGAGTATAAGTTTGTTGAAGACGTAAAGTTTGTAAATATTAGAAAATTTTTTAGAGAAAATGGCATTAAAGTGACAAAGGACTCTCTTATTCAGTTGGGAAAGATGAAAGACTTAGAGCTGAGTGTCGATAGTACTTTCTATAGACTCAAAGATGATTATGGTGTTGTGGTTTACGACTGATGAATAGCTTTTTTATAGAGTATAGAGATCCTCTTTTTTCTATTATAGTCTTTTTCTCTATTATATTTATGATAACTTTTTTCTCCTACTGGTGGAGCAGGTATAAACGTAAAGAGGACTCAAAACATTTAGATGATTTTTTAAAACAGTTTCACACACTCCCTTCAAAAGATGAACTTAATGTACTCATATCAAGTGGTGAACTCTCTCAAAAATCATGGTTACTTTTAGCACGATCTTACTCTAAAAATGGTGATTACGAGAAGAGTATAGAGATTTATAATGAGCTACTTCGTATAGGGAGTAGTGAAAATAAAAATGAGACGATGTTTTTACTGGGAAAGACGTATTTTAAGGCAGGTTTTTTGGAGCGCTCTAAACAGGTTTTTCTAAGTATACTCAAGTCCAATCCACGAACACCACAAGCACTTAACTATCTTCTCTTGGTATATGAATCTATGAGGGACTATGAGTCTGCACTTGAAGTTTTAGAGCCTCTTGAGGAGCTAAACAAAGATATAGAACTCGATAGAGTTTACCTAAAAACAATGCAACTACTCAGTGATACGAAAATCTCTCAAGAGGAGCTCGAAAATAAACTCATCGGGATCTACAGTAAAGATTATCGGCTTACATATTTAGTCTTTGAGTATCTTTTTAGAGTGAACCCTAAGCTCGCATGGGAAAATTTTGATAGCTCTAAAAGCGAAATTCTATGTGATGTATTGTGGTCTATTGATGCCCAAAACTTGAATTTAGATATAATATCAAAAAATGGTTTTTTACGGGAACTTTATAGTGCTCGTGGAGATTTGGCACTCGCAAAATCTAGTGCCACATTTGAGTTTGATATACTGATCAAACTTGAAGGAAAAGCGGGTGCAACACTTAATTTTGAGTATGTATGTGATAGTTGTAAGCAGGTCTATCCATTTGCTTTTAGCAGATGTGCCTCTTGTCATGCGATTGATACTTCAACAGTAGAGTGGAGTTTGAGTAA
>JAYEHI010000079.1:0-2774 GCA_034659455.1 Campylobacterota bacterium
GTAGCGATATCCATTTTCCCACGTCCAAGTAACTCTTCAAAACTTGCATCAAAGTTAGCATCACTTGATTTTATAAACATCATTATTATTTTCCACTCTTATTATTTGTATATTTTTCGTCAAACTCTTTTTTTACAACGCTCATAGCATGTAAAAAGTTTTTTTTTCCCACTGCGCCCATTAAAGGTTGAAACATTGGCTCGGCATTTGGCTTTAAAAACCAGATTGTTGGTGTTCCTGGTCTCCACAACTCACGAGGCATAGCATCATTCTCATCACTATAAGCGATAATCGAAACAAAATCTTTATTCAGTCCTTTTATAACATTAGCATCCGAAAAAGTTGTTTTTTCCAAAACTACACAATATTTACATGTATGACGAGAAAAGACGAAGAGAACGGGCTTATTCTCTTTTTGAGCTTGTAATATCCCACTCTCAAAATCTTTAGCCCACTTTATCTCATCCGCCATCACACTTGTAGCAAATAAAACTGCTATTAATAAAAGTATCTTAAACATGTTTCTTTACCTTTTTTAGAAGTTCTTTAGAACACTCGCCAGCACTTTTTTTTGTTACATCTATCACAATGTCTGCAAGTTTCAAATACTCTGGACGGCGTTCGTTATAGATCTTTTTCGCCTCTTTTAAATCAGCTAAGAGCGGGCGCTTTTTCAACTTCTTAGCTGCATTTGGATGCTCTTTTATTCTTTTAATAATCGCATCAAAAGGAGAGTCTAGCAGGACTATTATACCTATTTTTTTGATGTTTGTTTGTTTATAAAAACCGCCACCAGTTGAAACAAGAGTGTTTTTCACACTATTTTCAAGCCAAAGCGCGACATTTTTTTCTAATTCACGAAAATAGTTTTCTCCCTCATCTTCAAAAATTTTTTTGATTCTTCTATTTTCCATACTCTCTATAAGGTCATCGGTATCCATAGTCATATAAGAGGAGTTTTTTGAAACTTCTCTAGCTATACTACCCTTACCAACACCCATAAATCCAATTAAAATAATATTTTTCATATATGTCCTTCTATATTTTTTCATTTCCATAACATAAGAGTTGGAGCTAGTGTTAGATACTACAAAGTTTTTATTTTTCAGTATTATATATAAATAATATAATTTATAATTGAAGTCTTTATGATTTAACTATCATTTAACAAGAAAGGAGTATAATAATTTTTTAAAATAACAATCATGGAACTTATATTATATGAAAAATAAAAAAATTATCACCTTGGGTTTTCTCTCAGTTGCAATATCCTTAAGCTTACTATTCTCCTCAACTCTTTTCGCAGAAGCCTCTGTAAAAGACACAGAAGCCTCTCGCCTACAGTCTTTTGCAAAATTCACTAAAGTCATTAGTATAGTTGAACAGTACAATGTAGATGACATTAGTATTGAAGAGCTAATGGACAAGTCTTTAGACGGCATGATGAAAAACCTTGATGCTCACTCAAACTATTTGACGAAAAAAGATTATAAACGCCTCAAGGTTCAAACAAGCGGTGAGTTTGGTGGACTTGGTATAACTGTGGGTATGAAAGACGGTGCCTTAACCGTGATAGCTCCTATAGATGGAACACCAGCGGATAAAGCTGGTCTAAAATCAGGCGACATTATCCTAAAAATAGATGATAAATCAACAATTAGTATGACAATTGACGAAGCTGTTTCTCTAATGCGTGGAAAAGTCGGCGATCCTATAGACGTCACTATCGTTCGTAAGGGAGAGTTAAAACCTTTAGTTATACATATAGTTCGTGGTGTCATCACTATAGAGTCTGTTCATGCTAAGATGATTAACGACGATACACTTTATATAAGAGTTGCTAGTTTTGACAAGAAAGTAGCAAGCGACGTTTCAGCTGCCATCAAAAAGAGAAAGGCACACACAAAGGGAATCGTGCTAGACCTAAGAAACAACCCTGGTGGACTTCTTGATCAAGCTGTTGATCTTGTAGATATCTTTGTAGATGATGGTAAAATCGTTTCACAAAAAGGTCGTAACAAAAATGACGATAAAACTTATGTCGCGACTTCTTCGGCTACACTGACAAAAGTCCCCGTAGTTGTTCTTATCAACGGAGGGAGTGCTAGTGCTAGTGAAATCGTAAGTGGAGCACTCCAAGACCATAAACGAGCTGTGCTTATCGGTGAAAACACATTTGGAAAAGGGAGTGTACAGGTAGTTCTTCCTATTACAAATGAAGAAGCCATTAAGCTAACTATCGCAAGATACTATTTGCCAAGTGGAAGAACTATTCAAGCTGTTGGTGTGAAACCTGACATTATCGTTGTACCAGGGGAAGTAAAAACACATAAAAATGAGTTTGCAATCAAAGAAGCCGACCTCAAAAAACACCTTGAAGAGGAGTTAGAAAAGGTTGACGGTAAAAAAGATAAAACAAAAAATACAACAAAAGCAGACTCAAAAGAGAAAAAAGATATAATCACGCCAGAAATGTTAAATAAAGATATTCAACTCAAAGAAGCGGTTGACATAATCAAAGCACTCGCAATAATCAAAGGATAAGTGAATGGAGAAAAGAGAGTTACTTTATGAAGGAAAAGCAAAAAAATTATTCTTGACTGATGATGACAACTTAGTTATTTCAGAGTTTAAAGACGACTTAACCGCTTTTAATGGTGAAAAGAAATCAAGCGAAGCTGGAAAAGGTGCACTTAATAACAAAATTTCAACTGAGCTTTTTAAACTTTTAGAGGCAAACGGCATCCATACTCATTTTGTTAAGATGCTTGACG
>JAYEHI010000080.1:0-13458 GCA_034659455.1 Campylobacterota bacterium
ATGATAACAGTTATAAAACGAAATGGAAGAACAGAACCACTAGATATATCAAAAATACAGAAGTACACTTCCGCTGCGGTTAAAGGCTTAGCTAATGTATCTCAGAGTGAACTCGAAGTTGACGCACAGATTCACTTTCGTGATGGCATAACATCTAAAGAGATTCAAGAGACTCTTATAAAAACTGCAGTTGACAAGATAGACATTGATGCGCCCAACTGGACATTTGTCGCTTCGCGTCTGTTCATCTTCAACCTCTACCATCAAGTAAATGGTTTTACTGGTTATGGTTCTTTAGAGGAGTATTTCAAAAAGGGCGAAAAAGAGGGTCGAATCCTTCTTGGTCTTAAAGAGATGTATGACCTTGATGAACTAGAAAAACACTTAGTACCTGAGCGCGACTTTCAGTTTAACTACCTTGGTGTGAAAACTCTTTATGATAGATACCTGATCAAAGATGGCAACTCTTGTCCTATAGAACTTCCTCAACATATGTTTATGGCTATCTCTATGTTCCTAGCACAACGCGAAGAGAACCGTACAGAGTGGGCTATCAAGTTTTATAACATGATATCTCAGTTTGAAGTAATGCTAGCGACACCAACCCTCTCAAACGCCAGAACGACAAGACACCAACTCAGCTCTTGCTACATAGGTTCCACTCCAGATAACATAGAGGGTATCTTTGACTCTTACCAAGAGATGGCAATGCTCTCTAAGTTTGGTGGAGGTATCGGTTGGGACTGGACAGGTATACGCTCGATGGGTTCATTTATCGATGGACACAAAAACGCAGCTGGTGGAACAGTACCATTTCTCAAAATAACAAACGACATCGCTATCGCAGTTGATCAGTTAGGAACAAGAAAAGGTGCTATCGCTGTTTACATGGAACCTTGGCATATAGATATAAATGACTTTTTAGATCTTAAAAAGAACTCTGGTGAAGAGCGTCGTCGTGCTCATGACCTTTTCCCTTCTATGTGGTTAAATGATCTCTTCATGCAAAGAGTTCAAGAGGATGCAATCTGGACGCTGTTTGATCCGTATGACACTAGAGAACTAACAGAGCTATATGGTGAAGAATTTAACAAACGCTACAAAGAACTTGAAAATGATGAGAGCATAGTAAAAGAGAAACTCAAAGCAAAAGATTTATGGAAGAAGATTTTAACGTCCTACTTTGAGACTGGTTCTCCATTTCTCTGCTTTAAAGATAACGCTAACAGAGCTAACCCTAATGATCACAATGGAATCATTCGTAGTTCAAACCTCTGTACAGAGATTTTTCAAAACACTGCACCTAACCACTATAAAATAAAGTTTATTTTTGAGAATGGCGATAGCGTTAGTTATGAAGAAGAAGAGATGGTAAAAGTAGATAGCGGTATAGAAAAACCTGCTAAAAAAGTAACGGCGTTAGACTCACTAGGTGGTCTTCCAATCTTTGTTGTTGAGAAAGAAAAAGTAAATGGTGACACTGCTGTTTGTAATCTCGCTTCTATAAATCTATCTCGTATCAACACAAAAGAGGACATCAACAGAATCGTTCCAACTGCTGTAAGATGTTTAGATAACGTTATAGATCTTAACTTCTATCCAGTAGAGAAAGTAAAACGCACAAATATGAAATCTCGCTCTATAGGTCTAGGTGTAATGGGTGAAGCTCAAATGTTAGCTGAGTCTGGCATAGCATGGGGTTCCCAAGAACACTTTGACAAAATAGATGAGCTTATGGAGTCTGTTTGTTATAACACTATCTCCGCTTCATCTGATTTAGCACAAGAGAAAGGCTCTTATCCAGAGTTTGAAGGGAGTAAATGGAGCCGTGGTATCTTTCCTCAAGACCATGCAAATGCGGAAGTTATCAACCTAGTTGATCGTGGTGGACTTTTTGCTTCTACTTATGAGTGGGATGATCTTAGAACAAAAGTGAAGTCGCAAGGGATGAGAAATGGTTACTTAATGGCTGTTGCTCCAACGAGTTCTATCTCTATCTTAACAGGAACAACACAGGCTATCGAGCCTGTATTTAAACGCAAGTGGTTTGAAGAGAATCTCTCTGGACTCATCCCTGTTGTAGTTCCTAAACTCTCACCTGATACTTGGGCTTTTTACACTCCAGCATATGATCTCAATCAGACACTGCTCATAAAAGCTGCTGCCATTCGTCAAAAATGGATAGATCAAGGTCAATCACTTAACATCTTTATAACACTTGACAAAGCGAGTGGTCGTTACTTAAATGAGATATATATGCTTGCATGGAAACTTGGTCTTAAGTCTACTTACTATCTACGTTCGCAATCTCCAGAAGTTGCAAGTGATGTAGAAGATAGAAGTATGGAGTGTGTTGGTTGTCAATAGGCCAAAATCGATGAAGCCTCTTTATAAAAAAGATTTAACAAACTTTGTAAAACGTTTTGGCAACTTTGTCGATGCTGACTTTCGTTCTATAGAAGTTGTCTCACCTCTACAGATGAGAGTTGTTCTTGGCGTTCAAGATAGTGCTAGAGCGTTTGACTGGATAACCATAACGCTAGAGTTTAGTGGTGTTAGCGATGCAAGACTTTTGGAACAGAACCGCCTCTCGCTTCTTGATATGAGCCAAGGAGCAAACCTAATTCATGATAATAATTTATTTGCTTTTGGCTTAGGAGAGTGCTATAATATATCAACTACAAAGAGCTCCACATGTTACATAATCTCTACTGATTTAAAATATGAAGAGGGGCTATTTAAAAAGGATATAGATGAGTTATGATGTTCGTGGAGATATATTGGGGTTTCCTAATACTCGAAACATAGAGATAATCGAAATAGACCCGCTTTTTTCTACAATGAAAGACCTCGATGATGAAAATATTTCATTCACGCTAGTTAATCCTCATCTCTTAAGAGAGTACTCTATAGAGATTCCAAATGCCATCAAAGTTTTGCTAGATATCACCAATGATTCAAATCTAAGCGTATATAACATTCTTGTTATACAAAAGCCTTTAGAAAAATCTACTATAAATTTTTTAGCTCCCATTATCATCAACAATGACAATAACAAACTTGCACAAACTGTTATAGACCCCAAAAAGCATAGTGAGTTTGGAATGGCTGAAACCATAGAGTCATTTAGAAAATGAGAGTAGTCTGCCCCCACTGCCTAGAGGTAAACAACGTACCCTCTAAAGAGTCATATAAAAAAGCAAACTGTGGAAAGTGCAAAAAATCGCTTCTTGACACAGCCCCAATAGAGCTCACAACCTCTAACTTTGATGAAGTAGTAATCAACAGTGACATTCCCGTCATAGTTGACTTCTGGGCTCCTTGGTGTGGACCTTGCAAGATGATGGGTCCTAACTTTAAAAAAGCAGCGCAAAACTTTCCTCTTAAAACACTTTTCGTCAAAGTAAACACAGAAAATGAACAGAATCTAGGAGCGAGATTTTCGATACGAAGTATACCAACTCTGATTATATTTAAAGCTGGCAAAGAGGTTCATCGCTCATCAGGTGCACTTGATGAAAACGCTATAAAGAGTCTAGTAGAGGGGTATAAATAAACTATGAAACATCTATCTTTTTTACTTTCTGACACCAAAAAATATAAAACAACCAAAGCAATGCTCAAGAAAAATAGTTACTCTTCAGAGTTGATTCAACTCTTTACTTCACTAACAAACAAAAGTGAGATAGAGTCTATACTCCTAAAATTAAAAAATGACTTTCCTAACGCCATAGTTATCGGAGCAACAACAGCTGGAGAGATTTCTCATGCTAAAATGCACGAAAATAGCACTGTTTTAAGCTTTACACTTTTTAAGAAAACTAAACTTACCGCTACATACGTAAAAAGCATCTCTGCAAAATCCGCAAAAGAGCTCTCACAGACATTAAGTAAAAAAGAGACAAAAGCAGCTATCGTTTTAAGTGAGGGTCTAAACGGTGAGGATTACGAGGGCTTTATCGAGGGAATAAAAAAAGCAAATCCAAAACTTCTTATCGCCGGAGGATTAGCAGGTGATAATTTTAAACTCAAAAAAACTTATGTATTTTTAGGGGAAAAAGTTTATAAAAAAGGTGCAGTTGGGGTCTCTTTTTCAGGTAAAGACCTCTTTGCGGACAACAAATACAATCTTAACTGGACGCCTATTGGAAAAGAGTTTACTCTTACCTCTACAGAGGGCAACCTTCTCAAAACGATAGATGACGAGAATGCAATAAGCGTGTATAAAAAATACTTAGGTGAAAATATTTTTAAAGATGGAGCCAGAGAGCTTTCTAACTTTCAACTTCTTTATCAAGAGGGTTCTACGACCGTATCAAGAACCCCTATGGCTGTTAAGGGAGATGCACTTGTTTTTGCAGCTCCTCTAAAAAAGGGACAAAAAGTGCAGTTTGGATTTTCAAATGCTTCAAGCGTGATAAGTGGCTCTCAAGAGATAAGCAAAGAGATACAAAACAAGACGGCACAAGCGATCTTCATCTACTCCTGTATAGCAAGAAAAACACTACTGGGAAAAACCCTAGAAAAGGAGTTTAAAGAGTTTGAAGATATAGCTCCCACTTCTGGTTTTTTTACCTATGGAGAGTTTTACAGTACCACAGTGGACAATGCACTTTTAAACTGCACTACAACTATTTTAATCCTTTCAGAAGAGTCAAAAAGTAGTAAAAAAAGAGTAACTAAAAGAATTCAAGAGAAGAAACTCGATAGCAGTACATTCACTGCACTCACTCACTTTATAGAGCAAACTTCACAAGAGCTAGATGAAAACTTAACACTCCTTAATGAGTATAAAGACGTTGTAGATGCCTCCTCTTTAGTAACTAAGACAGACAAAAAGGGCATAATAACTTATGCCAATGAAAACTTTTGTCGAACTAGTAAGTATAAACGCGAAGAGGTAATAGGCAAAAATCACAATATCGTTCGAGACAAAAAAAGCCCTAATTCTCTATTTAAAAAAATGTGGTCTACCATTCTTTCTGGAAGAATATGGAAAGGTCTACTCTCAAACAGAGCAAAAGACAACTCCATATACTATGTAAACGTCACAGTAATGCCTATCATGGATACTCATGGAAAAATAAAAGAGTTTATAGCCATAAGACAAGATGTAACAAAAGAGATGGAGTCTAAGCAGCGTTTGAAAGAGAAAGAACAACTCATAAAAGCTATTTTTGATAATCAAGACAGTATCGTGCTCTTCTCTTCAAAAACAGAGGGTATGATAAGCTCCAACAAAAAACTCTTTCACTATTTAGACTTTAAAAACTTTGAAGACTTTAGAAGTAAACACGACCGTATCTGTAATCTTTTTATAGAAGAAGAGGGATATATCTACCCATCTAAATATCCAAACTGGATAGACGACGCAGTTGAATCTAAAGCAGAAAATGAGCAAAAAGCAAAAATAAAAACAAAAGATGGCAAAGTCCGCACCTTTAATATCATGGTTAAAAAAATAGATGATGAGTACATCATCAATCTATATGACATAACAAAACTAGAAAATGCCATATTTAAAGCAAACTCCTCTGAACAGGCTAAGTCTCTCTTTTTGGCAAATATGTCACATGAGATCAGAACGCCACTTAATGGTATACTTGGATTTACTGATGTTTTAACAAAAAAAGAGTTAGATAAGGATGCTAAACGCTATGTAGACATCATCCATAAAAGTGGACAGACTCTACTCAACGTAGTCAACGACATCTTAGACTTTTCAAAAATAGAGAGCGGGGAACTTACTCTCTACCAAACCGAATCTGATCTTTTTAAAGAGATGGAAGCTACCGTAGCAACCTTTGCTTCGCTCTCTAAGCAAAACTCCATCGACTACTATATCTATATAGATACGACTATTCCAAAGAGTCTTAAGTGTGATGTTCAAAGGATAAAACAAGTAACTAACAATCTTGTTAGCAATGCTATAAAATTTACACCAAAAGGTGGTCATGTAAGCGTTGAAATAACTTTAGTTTCACTCTCTAAAGACAAAGCAAAAATAAAATTTAGTGTAAAAGACAGTGGTATAGGAATCGCCAAAGAGAAACTAAAAACTATTTTTCATGCCTTCTCTCAAGCTGATGATTCTATAAGCAAGGAGTTTGGAGGAACGGGACTAGGACTCTCTATAAGTAGTCAATATATCAAAATGATGGATTCAAAACTCAAAGTTAACTCTGAGCTAGATAAAGGGAGTGAGTTTCACTTCACTCTTGAACTTCCTGTCTTAAACCAGACCCACTCTATAACAAAAGTAACTTCTAAAAAGTTTGTAAATATAGCCGTTTTAAAGAGTGAAGACAGAGACTGCTGCATTATAAACGATATAGTTTATACCTACTTAGAGACATGGCAGTTTCCTTATACTAAAGTCACTAACCTCCAAGAGATAGCAGACGACACTAATATCCTAATAGTTCCTGCAAAACTATTTGACAAAAAAAGTTGCCAAGAGATTCTTGAACAAAATAGTGAGCTTGAGCTCATCTATATAGAGGGATCACAAGAACAGTTTGATTGCTCAAATGAGAGGTTTCATTTTATTGAGCAACCGATGACTGGCTCTTCCCTTTTTGATAAGTTAATTACAATTAACAATCAAAAAAATGGAGTTACACAAAAAAAGAGCCTTTTAGACGAAACAGAGACAAAACAGTACTCAGGAAACATACTCATAGCCGAAGATAACGGAACAAATCAGATGCTAATCTCACTACTCTTAGAAGAGAGAGGCATAGACTACACTATCGCGAATAACGGTCAAGAAGCCTTAGAGTATATTTCTAAAGATAATGATAAATATGATCTGATATTTATGGATATTAATATGCCAATCTTGGATGGAATAAGCACTACAAAACTTCTCAGAGAAAAAAACTATACAAAACCCATAGTTTCACTCTCTGCAAATGTAATTGAGTCCGATATTCTCTCCTTTAAAGAAGCTGGGGTTGATGATAGTCTACATAAACCCCTCATTCCTAAAGAGCTAGATGTCATACTAGATAGATACCTAAAAGAGAGAGGTGAACCTGAGCTTTCTTTTGTTTTTGATAGTATAGATCTAAACAGACTGAGTAAACATCTAGCTATAGCCGATACAAACCTTGTAGCTAAACTACTTCGTAGTTTCGTATCGAGTGCTCAATCCATACTTCAAAAACTTGAGTTGAATGATATAGACAAAGATATTACCCACAACCTAAAAGGCTTAAGTGGAAACTTTAAATTTGATCTGCTTTATGATTTAGTTTGTGAATATGAAAACACTCTTGAGCAGTGGCAAGCCAAAGAGCATATAGAAAATAAGAAAACATTAGTCGCACATCTGAGTAAAATTATTGAGAAGATAGATGCCATTTCATAGCTTTTAGCTTATAAAAATGTATTTATCATCTGTGTCTTGTAGCTTTTGCATTGATGTTTGTATTTTTTTATAGACAGCTTGGGTAGGTGCATCGCTATCTTTTACCCTATAAAAAACAGCACTAAAGCTTATAAGTTTGGAGAGATCTTTATCTTTAGCATACTTTTGTAAAAGCCTATCATGGAGTCCATTTATCTCTTTTTGCTCATAATCTTTTATCAAAATACCAAAACTACTTCCATAGAGTCTCGCTAAGACACTGTTTGAAAAAGTAATATCTTCTAGTAGTTTTGCAAATTTTTTAATAACCCTGTTTCCGCCAGAGAAACCATATAGCTCATTTATTTTATTAAACCTATCTATCTTTATATATACAAACCAATAGGGACTATTTTTAGTAGCAAAAGCTTTTATTTGTGTATCAAAATATAATGCATTATATAGTTTTGTTAGTGGGTCTGTTATAGTTAGTTGTGCTAGTTTTGACTGCTTCTCTTTTATCTCTTTAAGATTACTTAGCGTTTGGAGATGTGTTTTTACTCTTGCTTTGAGTTCTACTCCATTAAAAGGTTTGGATATATAGTCAACACCGCCGAGCTCAAAAGCTTTAGATATATACTCTATATCAGTCTGCGCAGTTAAAAAGACTATCGGAATCTCCTTGCTTTTTTTGTCAGCCTTGAGAAGTTCACAAACTTTAAAACCATCTATGTTAGGCATATTTATATCAAGTAAGATAAGGTCTATATCTCGCTTCATAACACTCTCAAGTGCTGCTTCAGCATTAAGAGCAAAAGATACTTTATAGCCTACCTCTTGAAGATATATTGCGGCTAGTTCTATATTTACTTTTTCATCATCTACGATTAAAATAGTATATTTATTAGCCTCATCCATAAAACGCTACTTAATGTATGAGCAACAGTAGTCTGTTACTGTTTTAATTTTTAAATCAAACGAAGAGGAAGCTGGTACATTAAAAGTCTCCGGAGTTTTAAGTGTTTTCCAATCTTCACCTGGAAGCCTTACATCCAACTCTCCGCTCATCATCTCCATTATCTCCGCTTCGTTTGTACCAAAAGTATACTCGCCTGGAAGCATAATACCTAAAGACTGTGTAGAACCATCTCCAAGATTAACCGTTCTGCTTGTAACTTTTCCATCATAATAGATGTTGGCATTTTTGACAATAGTGGCATTTTCAATTGTTGACATATTTTTTTCCTATAAATTTTTATATAATAATATCTAAATTATTACCTATTTTTTAATTTTACTCTCTGTGAGTGAGTAATTGCCACAGCCATGGCATCACTGATATCGAGTGGTTTTATCTCTTTTTTGATGTTAAGCAGGCGTTTAACCATAAAATTTACCTGCTCTTTAGAGGCCTTAGCTTTTCCAGTGAGTGCTTTTTTAACTTGCAATGCGGTGTACTCGTTAAATTGACCAAACTCCTGAAGAAGTTTTAGCATAATAGCTCCACGAAACTGTGCTAGCTTTATAGTCGTCGCTGGATTATGTGCGTAAAATATATCTTCCATTGCGACTTCATCTATCGCATGGTTAGTAAAGATTCTACCTATTCCCTCTACCATCTGAGGTATTTGAAACTGCAAATCTTCCGCTTTCATCTTTATAAGTCCCGCTTCCACAAGAGATGTTTTTCCATTTTCAAGTTTTATAAGAGCATATCCCATATTCCTGGTTCCTGGATCTATTCCTAAAATTATCATATATTATCCAATATATTTACTTTTATGCATTTTTAATTTTAATATTGTTAAGAGTACTATTTTCTATAAGTAGTTCATCACTTAATTTGGGAAGTAAATTATATTTTGAAATGGCATTTAGTATTCTTCTCTGAAGTTGATTTGCTTCTTGCAAATTTATTTTTGCTATTAAATCCCTTCCTCCTAAATACTGCATTACCCATAACTCCATACTACTTGGATTAAACGTTTCTCGAACATTTATTCTTCTTAAAAGATCTAAAAAATCTTCACCATTTTTTTGGCTATCTCTTAAAACTACCTTATGAATGTCATGCATTAGAGTAGCTATTTTCTCAGCTTCTAAATCATATGTCTGTTTTTCATCCAACATTGCCAAAAGTTTAGATAATTTTTTTAAATATTGATACTTAGGTTTCAATCCTTCAATAAGAACATTCTTTGCACTTCCAAATTTATCTATTACTTCTAAAACTATCTCTATTGTATTTTCATCAGTAACTAAACCATATTCGTCAATAATTATTTTTGCCTCTTTTATGCTCACTTTATATATTCTCCCTCTCTTAGTTTTTCTAAAATCTCAGATTCGCTCAAACCCTGCTTCTTATAAATATTGTACCAGGTTTGTGCCTCTTCATTAAATTTAACTGCCTCTTGCGAATACATAGCTTGATGTTCCAATGCATTGAAATGCTCAATTAGTTTAGCTATATTCATGATATACTGTCTATGAAAAGACGCTTTTGGATTGTTAGAAAAAAGCCATCTAATAGCATCAAAAAACATAAGTGGCGTTCTGCTAGTCTCTTTGAGATGCTCTCTAAGCAGATACTCACCATCAATATTTTTACTCTCTTTCCTAACAAAATTTGGCTGAATTTTTTTTCGCTCTTGGTCAAATAGGTTCACTACTCTTTTTATATCTAAATTATGTGCAGATATTGGTTCATCTAAATAGTTTTTTGTACTCTCTACTAATTTAGCCTCTGTCATGTTTTTCTTTTTTTCTACAAATTTTTGAGTGGCCAACACTTTTTTTAACTCTTGTTTGTCTTGAGTGAAAATGCTAAATACCAATGAACTCACTTTTTTACCATCTTTTTTTTCTTCAAGAGTAAAGTTAATATCTGTATCTTTAAGCTCCTCTTGTGCAACATTTAAGACCTTCATCTTAAAATTTGAGTAGAGTTGCAAAGCTTTAGGAACCTGTAGTTTTTCTTTCAATTCCTCTAAATTAATAACAGCGGTTGATTTATACTGATACACTTTAAGAAGTTTATATATAGCTCTTGAGTAATTAGATGAGAGCAAAAAGAAAAATTTTAAATCCTCTCTTGAGAGCTCTTCACCCATCTGAATCAAAAACTCTTTTACTTGTTCTTCTATATCTACCTTAAAAGTTGAATTATCACTATTAAATTCTATTTTTCTAAACCAATTTAAAAAAATATGTTCATTAAAGAGTGATATTTCCAATGTTTTAGAAATTATTTTTTTTATAAACTTTAAATCATACTCTTGTGTTTGAAAAATTATTTCACTTTTATGAATATTATTTATTACTAATATAAGAAAGTCTGACTCTGCTTCATTTAACTTATATCTTGCATTAATTAATCTCATATATTACCTTTGTATAGTATTGTAATATTATATGAAATATTACAAAATTTGTCAATTGTAATATTTGAAATTATTCTATGACTTTTATCTAATTACTTCACTAATTCACATAGTCTATTTTAAGTTATTCACGCATATTTAACCCTATTTTATGTAAATTCTCTGTATTATTCACATATAAATAAATAAATAGGGTTATATGTGAATATTGGTCAAGAGATATTAGAACTACTCAAAGAAGAGATAACAGAAGCGGAATATAACAGATATATCAAACATCTTCTCTTTGATAACAAAAAATCAACTGCTGATGAAGCCTATTTTTATGCTCCCAATGCATTAGTAGTAAACTGGATTAAGAATAAATACACCGAAAAAATTTCTCATCTCTTTGAGGTAAAAACTGGAACTAAAGTAAATGTTAAAATCACTCTCAAAAATTTAGTGGACAAAAGAAAAACGAAAAAAACTCCCCAAGTGAAGCAAAGCAGCTCTCTTTTAAACCCTTCTCACTCATTTTCAAACTTTATGGTTGGTGGATCAAATCAATTCGCCTATGCAGCGGTAAAAAGTGTAAGTGAAGACGCTGGAAATGCTTATAATCCTCTTTTTATATATGGTGGTGTTGGTTTAGGAAAAACTCACCTTATGCAAGCGGCAGGAAATGTTTTTCAAAATGAGGGAAAAGTGGTCATATACACGACCGTTGAGCAGTTTTTAAATGACTTTATCCGTCATGTGCGTAACAAAACTATGGAACGCTTTCAAGAAAAATACCGTAAATGCGATGTTCTTCTAATAGACGACATCCAGTTTTTAAGCAACAAAGAGGGTATCCAAGAGGAGTTTTTCCACACTTTTGAAGCACTTAAAGGGAGTGGGAAACAGATTATTCTTACAGCCGATAAACACCCTAAAAAAATAGGTGGACTTGAAAAACGTCTACAGAGCCGTTTTGAATGGGGTCTCGTTGCGGATATTCAGCCTCCAGAGCTTGAGACAAAAATAGCCATCATCGAGAAAAAATGCGAAATAAATAAAGTAAAACTCTCTAAAGATATCGTAAACTACATCGCTACAGTTATAGACTCAAATGTCCGTGAAATAGAAGGTATCCTTTCAAAACTCCATGCCTACTCGCAACTTATGCATGTTGATATAAACTTGGCATTTACAAAAAATGTTCTTAAAGATCAGATGAATGAAAATCGTGCAAATCTTACCATGGAAATCATCACAGAGGTAGTTGCAAAAGACTTAAACATCAAACCAAGTGAAATACGCTCTAAAGGACGAAGTAAAAACATAGTCTATGCTAGAAGAATATGCATTTACATCTGTCGCGAACTCACTCAAAATACAATGCCTCAGCTCGCACAGTACTTTGGTATGAAAGATCATACAGCCATCTCCCATACCATCAAAAAAATAAATGATTTAATCAAAGATGATGAAGATTTTAAAGTTAAAATAGAAGAATTATCAAACAAAATAAGCTCTTCCTCTTAAGTTTTGTAAATAATGACTACAAAAAAAGATATAATAACTCAAGTGAATAGATGTGAATGCTTCTTAAGTAGCTCATCACATCCTAAATGTACTGGTATTAGGCTTGTAAATACAGTTTTCACGTATTCACAACCCCCTACTACTACTTACTAAAATTATATAAATATATAGGGAATTTCATATGATAATAACCATCTCAAAATCAATCATAGAAAACATACTTACTTCCGCAGGACCATTTCTTGAAAAAAAAGATACAAGTCAAATAACTTCTCATATCTATCTAAATGCTGCTAACTCCACTCTAACTGTTAAAGCAACCGATTATGAGATAGGTTTTTTAGTAACTACTTCTAATCTCTCTATTGAACAAGAGGGTAGTATAACTGCTAATGGTAAAAAATTTCTTGATATTGTTAGAATACTCAAAGATGGAAATATCAACTTAGAAGTAAAAAATGATACACTTCATATCTCTCAAGGTCACTCTAACTTTAAACTACCAACTTTCTCTTATAATGAATTTCCTGAATTTCCATCTTATGAAGGTAAAGCTCGTATATCTATAGAGTCTCATACACTCATAGAGTCTCTTAAAAAAATAACTCCAGCTATTGATACTAATAATCCTAAGTTTGAACTTAATGGTGCTCTGATAGATATAGGTTCGACTTCCATAAACTTTGCTTCGACAGATACAAGACGCCTAGCGGTTGTTACTATTGACAATAATAGTGAAAAGACCCTAAGTCTTATTATTCCCAAAAAAGCTATCATCGAAATACAAAAACTTTTCTTTGACAACATAGAGCTCTATTATGATGACACAAATCTTATAATACACTCAGAGCAATATACGTTTTTTACAAAACTTATAAATGGAAAATTTCCTGAATACTCTAGAATTATTCCAAAAGAGATAAAAAACACTCTTCAGCTTCCAAAAGCAATTATGATAGATTCTATAAAACAGATTACTACAATATCTTCTGATTTAAAAATTACATTTTTAGGTGATATAATTACATTTGAAAGTTTGAGTGACGACAATATAGAAGCTAAAACAGAAATAAGCCATACTACAGGCTTTAGTGAGCCTTTTTCTATCGCCATAAACTCTAGATATCTATTAGATTTTTTAAATGCTATAAACAGTTCTGAATTTAGTATTGGATTAAATGAAGGAAATCTTCCTTTTATATTAAATGATGAAAA
>JAYEHI010000081.1:0-2747 GCA_034659455.1 Campylobacterota bacterium
TCTTTCTTGTCAGTATGTTACTTTATGCATTTCTATCAAGCCAGCATAATCGCCACTATCAGCTTCTTTAAGTGCTTGTATATACTCATCTCTTTGAGGGTTCTCTTTTGAGAGTAAATCCTCTTGCCATTTTACAGGGAGAGAACCATTCTGTCTAAGATAGATATTCGCCAACATTCTTGACCAGCGACCATTACCATTCTGATATGGATGTATTTGAACAGCTCTATGGTGTATACGAGTAGCTATTTCATAGATATCAAATGTTTTGTTCTTATCCCAGTAGGTGATATCATCTACTAACTCTTTGAGTGCTGTTGGTACTCGATAAGCTTTTATACCGATTGATAGTTCTACTTGTCTGAACTTACCTGCCCAATCCCATACATTACCAAACATCTCTTCATGAAGTACAGACAGCCACTCATAAGAGAATGGTGCTACTTTTTTAGATGGTGGTGCTGCTAAGTATTTTATAGTAGCTAATGCTATGTTGTTTGCTTCTGCTTCATAGATCTCTCTGAGGGTATAAACTGCATCACTAGGTAGTTTGAGTCCTGATATGTCATCAAGTGGTGTAGCACCGTCGATAGGCTGTGTAGAGTTTATCATTTAAGCTACCCAAAGAGTGTCTTGATAACTTCCACTTAAGAACTCTTTCTCATAAGATGCGATAATCTTATTTAAACTATTATCCTCTAAACCCTGCATCTCCAATGCTGATGTAGCTTGCACGATAGATGCTAGAAACAAAGCCTTCTCATGTGCTCTTTGTTTCTTTAATGCACTAAGTGATACTTGCTCATTACCAGCAAAGTCTAATCCTAAGAAGTTTGTTACATGCTCAATAGTGCTTAACTTAACATCTTCATTCTTTAAAAGCCTATTTATAGTTCTTACACCAACACCACTAAGTTTAGCAAGGTTTTCAACAGTGATACCAAGTTCCTCTTTTCTAGCAATGATTTGATTAATTAAGTCTATACGCTTCATAACACTTCCTTTGGTAGTATTATGCCATAAATGGCATTAATAAACTCTTTTACTCTAGGCTTAAACTAATATCTTGACATTCTTTCTAGCTCTAGTAATGGCGACATAAGCCAATCTATATCTTAAGTCATTAGATATTCTTTCGTTATTCACAAGCCGACTCAAGTCGATGTAGATTGTATCAAAAGTACTACCTTGTAGTTTGTGAATTGTTGATGCATATATGTACTGCACATCAGCAAAAGCATTCTTCAAATCAAAATACATTTTCCAATATTGCTTGTTATATGGATATGTCGTTGTTTTAGCCAGATATATGTAGTTCTCCAAATATTTGTTTAAATCATCAAGACTATCAGGATCGATTACACGGAAAGATTCGCTGTTAGGACGACCTACAACAGTACATTCCCAAAAGCTAATTAATGCTTTTTTAGGTCTAATAAGCTCTGCTGTTTTTATCTTCACCTCGTCACCATTTTGATAAAGGGCAGGCCTAAGTGATATAGACTTTTTATTGCTCTCAAGAGCACTTTTAAATCTCAAACAATCACCAGCCAGTATGTGTTTGGGGTTATCAATAGCTCTCTCTTGCCAATACTGATTTCTAATATACTTATTCATTATTTCTACATCATCATTTGTAAAAGAGGTCAAGATTTTATCTTCATCTTGCCACTCTTGATTTTTGTGAAAATCTTGCAAGAAGGCTTCTTTGTTGTCAAATAACTCTATGTCTTCTAGTACTACCCCCTTAAAAAGCTTTCTTAAATCGCTAAAATCTTGCTTCTGAATCCGTTCTCTTACTTTTGTGGCAAGCTTGATGATATTACTATCTTTAGCCTGTCGAATGATCTTAGTCAGCCTATATTGTGCTCTAAGCTTAAAAATAGAACTCTCTTTCTCGTCAACAGGTAACAATTGAAAAGGATCTCCAATAAATAATACAGTGTTTACCTGTCCTCTATTATATGCCTCTATAATAAAGTTTAGTAACTCTTTTGAAACCATAGAACTTTCGTCGATAATTAGCAGTGATGCTTTAGGTAAGCGATTCTTAGTTCTGAGTATTTTAAAGGTCTCTTCACCATTTTTATAGTTCTTAACAGGCTTAATATTTAAAAAAGAGTGTATGGTACGACAATCAGCAGTGACATTACTTTGTTTCATCATATCTGCAAGTACTTTTACTGCTTTGTTTGTTGGTGCGGTTAGACAAACATTACCCTGACTTTGAAAACACCTTTTCGATAATTCTTCTATAAGCTGAATTGTAAGAAACGATTTTCCAGTTCCAGCTGCACCTGATAAAGAGAGAAAATGATCTTCCATGTCATCACTCTTCAACACTGCATCTATGTTGGATGTTATCTTTTGCATTATTGTTTCAAATACTTCTTGTTGGTGGGGTGTAAGTTTTCTAATTTCCATAATAACTCCTTATGAATGTTTATAGACTGCAGTATTGGTTTATATAGCGGGGATAGTGTTACTTTCAAGGTAGCGGATCAGTTCAGTTCGTGATAGATGTAGTTTACTCCCAATCTTCACTATTTCTATCTGCCCTTTATAGATAAGCTTCTTAGCCATATCTATCTTGATGATACCCATCTCCTCTATCTGTTTCAGATTAAATATCACACCTTTTGGTATAAGTTTATCGTAGTCAGTTCGCATTGAATCTTCCTTACAATGTTATGTAGAAATATAATTTCTCAATGTAGTGTGTGACTTAAAATAAATTATTCACTTTT
>JAYEHI010000082.1:0-1147 GCA_034659455.1 Campylobacterota bacterium
AAAAAAAGGTTTAAAAGTTGTAGTTTATGCCTATTTGTAGGGAGTGCAAGGTGTTGTGTTGTAGCTGAGAAAGATTTTGAGAAGTTTGTGTAGAAGTGTTCACATTTGTCGTGTGCTCCATAAAGAGACACTGATAAACGCCAAGAAGAGAGACTCCATCAACTACTCTATAAAGCATACCCGCTTGAGTCCCCCCAAAGGGAGAGTCGCTGTCATTGTTTGAGACTGCTTGAGGAGAGGGTATCGGACTCACACTCCAAGTAAGACTACTATAACCCGCTAAAAGTCCAAAGTACGGCACAAAAGAGTTGTATGCTTCAAACCTATAGTTGAGTTCAGTGTAGAGGTTATCAAACTCTATGTCATTAGCATCGAAGTTCATATACCCAAGTCCAAGAGAGAAACCGCTCTTGAAATTGTACCCAGCTGAAGCACTCAGAGTAAGCCCTTCGTTTTTTGGCTCATCTATCAGAACACTTCCTGAACTTATAATGTGTGAAGAGGGTGCAGAGGCATATCCAGCGGCTAGACCCACATAGAACCCACTCTTTTTCTTACTAGTGATTTCTACTTTTGTTTGTCTCTCTTGAGTTTGAGGCTTTTTCTGACTCTCTCTCTTAGCTCTCTTGTTAAGAGTCTTACGACTAGAGATGCGAGTGTGTTTGAAGTAGGGTTTGAGTCGTCTTTGAGCCACTCTTGCTGAAGCGATAGTTTGATAGGGTCCTGAGTATATAGTATAGAACTTGCTTTTATCGTTATAAGAGTAGAGCATTTTTAGCTCTAGTTTTGAAAACTTTGAGTGTATACTTGGGAGATGTTTTTTATCTTTGACTTTTGTAACGAGGAGATAGTTATCTTGTGCAGCTAGATTTATAAAACAAGCAGAAACGATAAAAAAGCTGACAAATTTCATACTAAGTACCTCTCCATAAATTTTTTTACTAACTAATTACTTATATCGACATTTTTCTTAGTAACTTTAATAAATTTGGAATAATTAATGCTATCACTATGCAATATAGAAAAATCTACACACAAACAAGGGGGATTTAGTAGTGATAAAAATCATCAAAATAGTACTTTTACTATCTCTTGCCCTCTTGTTTGTATCGTGTGGATCCTCTTCAAGCTATACTGGAGAAGACGT
>JAYEHI010000082.1:1247-2734 GCA_034659455.1 Campylobacterota bacterium
CTCAATGTAGAGGATCTCAACCGACTCCAACTCTCCATCCACAACACCATAGAAGAAGCCAACCAAGCACTTCTAAATGCATCGGATGGTGAGACTATAGATATAGTAGCAGTTGATATCAGTAGTGAGACTATCACACAGTCTATCTTCGATACCACTGCTGCCATCAGAGATGATTTGGCTTGTGTGGTAAGTAGTGGCTATACTCAGTTTGACAACTACTCTGACGAGGGTTATGCCGGAGATGCTATAAATGGTATACATCTCAAGTCTAACTATAGCGGCTTAAGAGAGACAACGAAAGTGAGTATATTTTACCCCGCTTTAGAAGAGGAGCTCACAGAGAATAAACTTTTATATATCGATACCAATAATAACTACTATTTTACATACGATGGGGCATGGACACAAAACGCCAATAAAACCATCTATATTATGACTCCAAAAGACTCTAGCGGACTCCATAGCTGTTACAGGTATGAGCTAAACAACATCAACCCAAACGCTATAACAAAAACCAAAGTCTTCTCATACTCAAACATCTAAAAGGCGACTCATATGAAACTTATAAAGATTATCACTCTTATCTTACTCTTTTTTACATCTCTTTATGCAAGTAGCACTTCAGGCTACATACTCATAACAAAGACCTCGAAAGCTTCAAATCTAAAACATATCAAGAAAAAACTTGACAGCTTAAATGTGAAGATGTTTACTCAAAAATCGGGCAAATACCACATGGTCTACTCTCAAAAATATAACAACAGAGCCTCTCTAGAGAATGCCTACAAAAGAGTAAAGCAAAGTTTTCACACTGCTACCATAGTGACTAAAAAGCGACCAAAAAAAGCAGTAACTGGGGCAAGCCAAACAGCCCCTCTTCACTCACTAACTCTTGAGAGTAACAAAAACGATATGTTTGTCTCCCTTGGTCTTGGAAGCTCTGGCATCTACGGCTCTACTGACGATGCAGGTGTAGCAAAACTAAACACAGCTGGACTGAGCCTCTTTTTAGAAGCTGGTTACTACTTTAGTGAAAACATCTTTTTATCTTTAGCCTACTTAAACACCTCAACGAGTGACATCACTATGCACAATGCATACTCCTCTTTTAACTATCAGCTGAACTTCTTAGAAGACTTTTCTCTGTATGGGGGTGTTTTGGTAGGGCTAGGAACTCTTCAGCTTAGCGCTTATGACGCAAGCGAACCAAGCATCTCTATAATCTATGGGGGACAAGCTGGTTTAGAGTATAATATTTTGGGTGATATAGCACTCTACACAAGTGCTCAAATGCTTTTTAGCGATCATAACATCAAGCTCCTTGACACAGCGACTCAAGCGACATTTAGCTCTATCAACAACCTACAACTTGGAGTGCGGTATAGGTTTTAACACTAAATCTCTTTAGCAAACTTATCTAAGCAGTGCAGATCTTTTTTTAAAAAAGTACTTACGCTATCTTGCATATTTCCAAAGATCTCTTC
>JAYEHI010000083.1:0-2726 GCA_034659455.1 Campylobacterota bacterium
GCTAGGCTATGCCACTGCCTTTGTGGGGCTATTAGGTTTAAGTTTGAAGGATTTGAGCTCCGTGAAAGTGCTACATAAAACTGTGAAGGAGCAAATATCTCATTGGTCTCTATTATGAGGTCTTCTATAGACATCCCTTGCGACTTGTGTATCGTTATAGCAAACGCCAGTTTTATGGGGAACTGGTAAACGCTAAAGAGATTCTCCTCTACCATCTCCTTTTTTCCATTTACAGTTTTCTCTTTCCACATCGCTTTACTCTGAGCAACGGCTTCAAGTTTTACTACTTTTCCATCGCTTTTTTGTACGTAAACATTAGTTGCATCTATATTTACTACCTCTGCTCTCTCACCATTAAAGTAGTTCCATGAGTTTCTTGTAAAGAGAACAGGTGAACCTACTTTTAACTCTAGGTTTTTGTCTATTCTCGCATCGTTCATAAACCGCTCGACCTCTGTCTCTTTTGTAGAGGTGAGATGCTTTACAACTTGCGCCTCTTTTACAAAGAGTTCATTCTCTATATGTTCTAACTGCATCCTGTTGTGATTTGCAGCTGAGATGTTCTTTCCAAACAAAAATGTAAACTTACTTAAGTCTTTAGGAAGTGGTTTTATATACTCATTGAGTCCATTGTGTACACTCTCGTCCACAAAACCAAAACGGACATTATGCAGTAGCTCTATAAACGCCACATCATCTGTTCTATATATGTGTGTTAGTTCTATTTTCTCAAACTCAAAACTACTCCATGCCTCGGACTCAAATGCGAACCGTACCTCAGCTTGACCTCTCACAACAGGAGGAAGTTGTAAGAAGTCACCGACAACTAAAAGAGCACCTGAAAACTCCGCTTGTTCTAAACGCAGAGCTATCATCTCAAAGAGAGTGTCACTCACCATAGAGATTTCATCTATGACTATAAGATTCATACTCGCTATGAGTTTTTTTATCTTCTTTTTTATCTCTAGCTTACCGTTTGTTTGCAGCTCTTCTATGTCAGAGGCTATGCCTAAGTCCAAAAAGCTATGAAGAGTCTGTCCCCCTATAAGGGTAGCCGCCATTCCAGTCGAAGCGAGTTTAGCGACTTTTTTAGCTTCACCCTCAAAATGCTCTATCACTTCACGAGTAATGGTCGTCTTGCCAACACCTGCCCCACCTGTTAAAAAAACATTCTTTTTTGATGATAGTTTATCAATAGTAACACTCAAATAATTCATAAGAAGATAATAGCTACAATCACTATAAAACAAGATAAATTATAGTAAAATCTGATAACAATTTTGGGAGATACAATGAGTGAGAGAATATTAGTCGTAGAAGATAACAAAACACTTGCGAAGCTTATAGCTAAAAAGATAGAATTAGTGCTTAGTTTCAAGGTGGATATTGCGTATTCATTAGCAGAAGCGAAACTCTTTATCAAAACATACGAGTACTTCATCACTCTTCTAGACATAAACCTTCCTGATGCACCCAATGGCGAAATAGTTGACTATGCTATAAGTAGAAAGAACCATGTCATCGTTCTTAGTGGAAACATAGATAAAGATTTTCGAGAGAAGATGCTCCAAAAAAACATCATCGACTACGTAAACAAAGGTGGCGTTAACGACATCAACTACATCATCAACAATATCCAAAGACTTCAAAAGAACCAAAACCACACTGTTCTAGTCGTAGATGACTCAATGGTATTTAGAAAACAGATGCAGAGCCTTCTTGAAAATATGTTTTACACAGTTATAACAGTAGCTCACGGGGAAGAGGCTTTAGGTATTTTAAACACTCGCAGTGATATAAACCTTGTGCTAACCGATTATCATATGCCAGTTATGGATGGTCTTGAACTGACATATGAAATACGAAAAGATTACACTAAAAATGAGATAGCCATTCTCGCCGTCTCCTCAAACAAAGACAATGAAGTAAATGCCATCTTCTTAAAAGCAGGTGCAAACGACTTCATAACCAAACCCTTCTCCAAAGAGGAGTTTACTTGTCGAATAAACAACACGGTTGAGGCACTTGAAAACATCCAAATAGTCACGAACCATGCCAACAGAGACTACCTAACAGGACTCTATAATCGTAGATACTTTTTTGACACAATGAGCGAGTATAAAGAGGAGACAAGAGATTCAGCTGAACAATTTGCTATCGCTATGATAGATATAGATCACTTCAAAAAGATCAACGACACTCATGGACACGATGTAGGAGATAAAGTCATCACCTCTCTTTCTCGCATACTTACAAGTTTAACAAGCCATAGAGACATAGTTGCTCGTTTTGGTGGAGAGGAGTTCTGTATAGTACTCAAAAATATCAACCGCTATAGTGCTTATGACCTTTTAGAGAGAATGCGACGAGAAGTAGAAAACTTCTCTTTTGAGGTAGAGCGAGAAACATACATAAAGTTTACTATTTCCATAGGAGTGGTTATGAACTCCGAGGAGTCAATAGAAGAGATAATTAATCAAGCAGATATGATGCTTTACAATGCTAAAAATGATGGACGCAACAAAGTTGTTTTTGAGTAACTACTCTTGCTCCTCGAGCGTCGTTACTCGATTTCTTCCCTCGTGTTTTGATCTATAAAGAGCTCTATCCGCATTATCAGTCAAACTCTCTATACTTACTCCCTCTCTTAAGGATGCCACCCCAAAACTAGCTGTCTTATGTTTAACGATACTAAAAATATTATTGTCTACTTTTTGTCTGAGTTT
>JAYEHI010000084.1:0-2704 GCA_034659455.1 Campylobacterota bacterium
GAACTTACCATTTGCACCTTTTTGCATATAGTAAACTTTATATGTTGTAGATACTCCTGATTTACCAGTGATATCGTAAGTAGTAGTATATGTCTCTGTCTCATTAGGACTTAGACGTGTATCGCTAGCTACCATATTTGAGTCAAATCCAGGGCGAACAACAAATACTCCATCATACTTCTTACCAGTCTCATGTCCATAGATACGAGTAAAGTTAGTTGTGTCGTTACTATCAACAATAGCAGCATTAAACACCGTTCCCGTTGTTACTCCATCTGTGATACTTTGTGAGCCTATAGTACCATCAGTTCCTGTGATAGTCACGAATGAAGCATCAAATTTTTGACTCGTTTGCATCGAGCCATTAAGGTCAGCTACCTTGCCTGGAAAGTCGAGATCTGCATTTGATGCATCATCAAGAGTTACCGTTGCATCACCTGTAGCACTAATTGTTTTACCTGTTAGTGTAGCTATAGTATTAGTGATTTGCCCAAATGTTGAGTTACCAGTTGCACTTGCTACAGGTAGCATCTTTCCATCTGTATCAGTTACTATAAGGCGAGAGAGTGTTCTTCTCATTGGGTGTGCACCTGGGAACATATGTCCAGTTTTATTAGTGATAGTAGTCGTTACTGTGAGTGTAGAGCCATCAGAACTTGTTGTCACATCTGCATCAAAACCACTTTTGATTTTCGCAACTGCAGCAGCTTTATCACCACCTGTTTTACTTGCACCTAAGAATGCATGAGAGTTTAACCATTTTGCTGATACTGGATTGTCATCACCATAGTTATCATCATCCTCTGGATAGAAGTGAGGAGTGAGAACATTTTTATCGCTAAAGAGTTGATTAGGTTCTGCCCATTTGTGCAGTACAGTACCTTCAATTCTTTCCATATGACACTTTTGACATTTTGGTGACGTCATATCATTGTTGTGGTTTGAGTCAGTTCCTGTTGTTACTGCATTCCATGTTGAACAGAGTTCCATAAACTTTCCAGCTCCAGCTTCGCCAGCTGGTGTAGCTGCACCAGCACTTCTTTGGTGGCATGAAAGACATAATGCTTTTCCATTTTCAGCAAAGTGATTAAATCCATCATCTGTATTAAAGTGAGGGTTTACATGGGCTGAACGATTAGTATCATCAGTGACGTTTTCATTGTTTTTTCCAGTAACTCCATATGGGCCATAGAAAGGTCCACCTGTATAGTGTGTTTTACCATTAGTACCATTTAAATCTATACTATGCATAGTGTAACGGCCATCTTTAGATTTGTTAACATCAAAGTCATTAGCGTCTTTTGGTGTGTTTGCTGGATTAACATATTTTTCAGGTCCCCATAGCCTAAAGAACTTGTTCATATCAGCATCTGTAGCATCTACATTGTATATTAAGTCAGAGCCTGCCGCTGCTTTAATAGTACCATGTGGTCCAACACGTATGTCACCTTTGAGAGTATATGTGTCATTATCATTTCCTAGGCCCATAAGTCTAGGAGTTTCTATACTATGACAGAACGCGCAGTTGATACCCTCTTTGTTAGCCTTATGTCCAATCTCAAATGTTGCTTTATAAATTTTGTTTGCTATTTTATTTGCCGCAATAACTGCTAGTTCTCCAGCAGGATTAGATTTTTCATGAGTTGCTTTCAAGTCGGCTAGTTGTGTTGTGTTTAGGTCTGTAGCATCAGCAATCTCGCTTACGGTTACTTTTACATCACCTGCATAGTATGCACCAGGAGCATGACACTTGATACAAGTTTGAGAAGCACCGCTAAACATATTTTTTGTACCAACACCAACTGATGCTTGTTCGTATACTACATCGCTAGTAGTTCCTATTTTTGCTAAATGCGTACGTAAAAAGTCTTGAAACTTAGACTGGAAGATTGGGTCCGTCCATGAACGTCCATGCATAGAGCCTTCCCATGTGTCATAGAGCTCATTGTGACAGTTCTGACATTTATTCTCTGCACTATCAAAGAGCGTATTTCCATAGCCTGTGCCTGTATGGTACTCAGAAGCTCCTACACTTGCTGGTGCATGACGGATTTCACCTTTATAGTCGATGTAGTCAATAGACCCGTCTTCTCTTATCTGTTGATGTCCTAAGTTGATTTTTTCAACCTCTACTGTAACATTTCTATCAACATATACAGTGACATTGTTTTCTACAATCTCTGTATCTTCCCCACAGCCACTGAGCCCTACCATAAGTAGAGAACTAGCAGCTATCAAACTTAAAGCTTTTGTATACTTCATGTTTATCCCTTTTGTATTATTTTTTCTAATAGAACAATATCTACTACTCATAGTGTAGTAGATAAAAATGAAAAAATTATGAAAAAAAGGTTTTTTAGTATTTTAGGTTGATTTTTTTGAGGGCGGTGTTTATATTTTTGATTTGAGTGTTTTTATTTTTACACCAAGAGGGTGCTAAAAGGGAGTCGTCGTCTATACCTGCTGTGACTCTCTGTACGTGAACATTTTTTGGTTTCATCTCTATAGATTTTACAAGAGTGTCAAGGTAGAGCTCTTCAGTGATGGGAGTAAACTCTCCACGATTAAACTCGTTTGCCAAGGCAGTACGCTTAACGACATAGAGTGGGTGGTATTTTACTGAGTCTATGCCCCATTCATATGCTTGTTTTGAAGTCTCTAGCATCATCTCCTGCGTCTCATCAGGAAGACCAAAGATTAGGTG
>JAYEHI010000085.1:0-2696 GCA_034659455.1 Campylobacterota bacterium
CAGCGCCTAAGATATCTGATGGAAGTAAGTCAGGAGTAAATTGCGCACGTTTGAAACCGAGTCCAAGTGCTTTTGAGAGTGCATTTACTGTTGTAGTTTTTGCTAGTCCAGGAACACCCTCTATAAGAATGTGTCCTTCACATAAAAGAGCTATAAGAAGAGAATCTATCATCTTCTCTTGACCTACAACTACTTTTGCTACTTCCGCTTTTACATTTTGTATCTTATTTATCATAATATTTACTGCCTGTCTTAGTTTAAAGTGGCAAATTATAGGCTATAAGAGTTAATAATAATTAAATATCTAAGCCTAAAACCTTAGCAATACCATCTTTTTTAATCATGGCGTTTAGCTTATAAGCGAGATCTTGTTTTGCAACTCCATAGCCTTGAGAAGATTGGCCTACAAGAGAGAGGGTATTTGAGCCGACAACACTCCCTTTGTAGTCTTTAGTGACTATATTTATCTCACTACGAGCAAGTACAAACCCATAGGAGTCCGCTTTTTCTATCTTAGCATCTATAGAGATGTTAAAGTGCATCTCTCCCTTAGAGTTTTTGATTTTAAGGTGCTTATCACTTATCCCTTTAGCTATAGGTGCTTTAAGATTTGAAGCCTCACTATTTGAGTTAATCCAAAAACTTATATTTTGTACTATATCTTGATAAGACCAGCCAATATTTTGAGTCTTTCGTATGTACTCATCTCCATCAAACCCTGGGTTAAGGACATTCATCACGATGAGAGTATTCGGAAGAGACTCAAGTGAGACTTTTTTCTCACGATAAAATGCAAGTTGCTCTATAGTATTTGATTTTTTCACTTGAACTTCCTCTTTTTCTATGATGGAAAAATTCTGTTCTATCTCCTGCTTCATACTTAAAAAAAGGCTCTTTTTGTTTGACTTGACTAAAACTGCATAGCGTTTAAACCCAAGACTTTTAGACTGAACTAACTCGTAGCTACTGATACGTATCTCTTGAACCCGACTCAGTGTTTCATTTGTATAAGTACCTTGAGAACTGTTTTGCATTCCCTCTTTAACTACTGTTTTTGCATTAAAAGAAGAAGAAACAGAGACACTAAGGGTTGAAGCCATCTGTGTTAGTGCATTTGTTATGGCATCTTTCTGGTTTTTCCCCTCACCAAGAGCATATAACTCTGTTGCATTTGATTTTGGAGGATAACTATACCAAGTAGGTATCATTTTTGGTTTTGATACGACAACTTTTTTCTCAGCCCCACAACCACCAAGTACGAGTAAAATTCCTATAAGTAAAAGTGTAAAGTATTTCAATGTTTTCCTTATCTATTTATCTGTTTTCGAGTTTTATCACGTTTAAGTATCAGTCTATCTATTCTCACTACTGCTGTGTTTATCTCTTCAACAGGTTGGAGCATCAAGTTGTCTGCATAGGAGTAGTACTCCTTAGCTTCAACATAATTACCTCTCGCTTCACTTATAACACCAAGGTTATAAAATGGTACATAACTTTGAGACTCTGTAGAGTCTACAAGTTTTTTAAGTAAGTTTTCCGCCTTATCATATCGAGACTGCTCTATATAGACCAAAGAGACTTCTAAAAGTTCCTCTTGTTTATCACTATAGTCTAAATCAGGGTCTTCTAATAGTGCTACATCAAAGTGTCTATAGTGAGGTGTGAGCTTGTTAGTAAACTCTCTTGCCATACTCGCTGCTAAATTTTGAGCAGCTGATTCTTTAGAGGGCATTGCTCTGGAGTCATCGGAACAGTGAGTGTACTCTCTACTTCTACTTAAAGTATCTCCAAAGATGATATCGCCTTTTGCCACATCAACTATACGAACTTCAGAAGAGAGACTGACAACTCTTTTTTGACATCTAACCTTGTAATAGACAAGTTTTTTACACTCTTTGTCGGCACATCTTGAGCGTTTAACATAGTAATAACTATCAGATGAATTAGGTTTCCCAACATTTCCACTTATAATCGCTTCGGCACCTATAAGTTGACCAACCTCAACAACTTTTGATCTCTCTATAAGTCCACTATTTTGAATCTTCTGCTCTTTTATGATTTTATCAAAATCACTTCTACTTACAAGTGTGAAGTAGTTCTTTTGATCTATTCTAAAACTAGCAAGATTGGCTTCTATTTTGTTGGAGAGTCCTACTCTATCATTTTTGAAGTTTGTAACACTTATTCTTTTTGTGTTTGAAACTCTATCTATCTCCGCTGGTTCGAGTGCTTTCATTCCTACTTTTTGAGAACAGGCACTTAAAAATAGTACAACACTAACACTTAGTAGCAAACTAATCATTTTTTTCATATTTTACCTTTTGCAAATTTGAAACAATTGTAGTTAAAAACTATTTAACTACATATTAATTTTTTCGCTTTACTCAAAGAAGTGAGCTCTTCTTTTTCTATTTGTAAGATAATCTTTTCATATTTCTTTTGATTCTCTAGGATTAAAAGCAGACTCAGTTCATTAAGACTTTTACTCTCTTTTACCTTTAGGCAGAAATCCCTCTCTCTGTTTTTTTCTTGAGGCTTTTTTACAAACTTCACTTTTGCAAGCAAAAATCCCGCTAAAAATGTCAATACATAATAGATATACTCATAAGAGGGTGAAAACTCTTTCTCCTTCTCGTCCAAAAGTTCTTCTTTTGTAAAACTAGGGCTTTTGACCTCAACCCTTATGGCATCAAGTT
>JAYEHI010000086.1:0-2696 GCA_034659455.1 Campylobacterota bacterium
AAGAGAAAGTAGTCTATCTATCATCACAAATATCACACGTGAGAACTGTTCAGCTGAGGGTGAAACTGGAAGTTCCACCCAACGAGAAGAGTTCGCTTTCATATCTTCTAAGTACTTTGCATCATCCTCACTCCATAGAGCGATAGCATGGTCAAAAGACTCAACTAGATCTTTCATATTCTGCTTCATCAGACCAAAGTCATAAACCATCTGTCCATTATCTAAGAAGTTTGATTCAAAAAGGAGTTCAACTCTATAGGAGTGTCCATGAATAGAACTTCTACACTTTACAGTTGAACAGCCACGAACTATATGTGCATTTTCAAATTTAAACATTTTACGAATTATCATCTATACACCCTTATTTACATCCCAAATTCTTATGTGAAGTCTATCTGAAAAATTATACCCTTTTGCTTTACAAAACTCTATAAGTGGCTCAGTGTTTTTTTCAACTTCTTGTTTGTCACCACCAAGTGGCATACAGTAAACAGAAGTTCTTGGAGAGTGAAGGAGTATCTCGTTTAACTCCTCCTCAAGACCTAAGTTAATAGACTCAGCATCGATACTAAACTTAAAAAAAGCATCCTTGGCGTTTGATGCGATATTGTATATTGCATCTCCCCGAACACGCTTAGAAAAAGGCTCATTTGAGTTACTTAACTTCACCGATAGTGCAAAAATACACTCTTTGTAAATGCCGTATTTCTCAAAATCTACATTTAGTGAGCCATTTGTCTCAAAGGTTATACGATGCCCAGCATCGACCAAAGTTTCTAAAAATCCTATGAATAGAGGATCATTAGCATAGATAAGTGGTTCGCCACCTGTTAGTACTATGTCTACAGCTTCTGGAAGCTCATATAGGTCTAAAATATTGAGTAGTTCTTGAGTATTTTTAATAGCCGCCCAATTTTGAGAAAAGTGCTCTTTATTTACTGCATAGACAGTATCGCAACCTAAAACTGCATCTCCATTTGGAGCGATTTCAGAACATCCAAAACCTTCACACTTCATATTACACCCACCAAAACGAAAAAAAAGAGAAGGTGTCCCTACATATTTCCCCTCACCCTGTATGGAGTAGAAATGTTCCACTAAATAGAGCACTTCTCAGCCACCAGTCTCATAAAATGCACGTGAAGATACTTCTGAGTCTTCCCCACCCCAACGATTCTTCTCTGGCTTAGTTCTGACTACCTCTTTTAAAACAGCTGCTGCACCTTTTATATCTCCGCGTTTAACTGACTCAGCAATACTCATCGCTTCATCAAAGTAGAGACAAGGTATAAGATGACCCTCTGCTGTTAGTCTAATACGATTACACTTGGTACAGAAGTCATCAGCATAAGGTTCAATAATCCCAAATCTATACCCATCACTCATTCTGTAGTAGTGAGAGGGAGAAGTACCATCAAAACCCTCATCAACAAACTCATACTTCTCTCTGAGTATCTCTAAAAGTTCAGGGGATTTTAGACCTGAGATACCCTCTTTAGCATGCTTGTTTTCCATGTACTCTATAAATCTAATAGACATGTTTTTCGCTTTACAGTACTCTAAAACAGCTGTAATTTCATTCGCGTTTACAGTTTTCATCGGAACCATATTTACTTTTACCTTGAGTCCCACTTTAAGTGCTTCATCAACACCAGCAAGAACATTCTTCAAAACATCCTTTCCTGCTATCTCTTGTGCTACTGATGGCTTCAATGTATCTATACTTACATTGATACGACGAAGACCTGCATCTTTTAAACGCTGTGCCGCACCCTTTAATAAAAAAGCATTAGTTGTCATCGCAAGATCTATGCTAGGTTCATAGTCGTAAATCATCTTAATAAACTTATCGAGATCTTCACGAAGCAGTGGTTCCCCACCTGTGATACGTATCTTTTTAATACCCTCATCAATCGCCACTTTCATAAACTCAAATAGCTCTTCAAATGTTAAGAGGTTCTCTTTTGGAACCCATGAAAATGGTTTTTCTGGCATACAGTAGGTACATCTAAAGTTACAGCGTTCAGTTACTGAAACTCTCAAATAATCCACTACTCTATCATAGCTATCAATTAGCATTTGTATTCCTACTTTTTATTATCTTGCCATTATAGCCATCAGAGTTGAATATATCTTTACCCATTAAAACTATTTATCTACTTCAATTTCAATAGTGTTGCAGATGATGTCATGCAGTGACTTTTTATCTTTTCTATAAAAACCGGTAAAGAGTCCAAGCAGTATCGTTGCAGAAAATAGAAATGCCAAAAATCTAAAAAGTGCTCTAAAAAAAGAGATATTTTCATGAGTTGTATCATCCACAACTTTCATAGTGTAAGCTTTTTTTCCAGGAGTCTGACCGAACTTCGATATCAAAACAGCATAGATGAGTCCATAAATTGTTACCCCAATAAAAGGTGCCATCTGTGATGATTGAAACTCATCCTTTCCACCCATCACAACATAAGCTATGATGTACAAAATAGGAGCATATATCATAAACATATCTGTTATAAAGGCTTTTATCTTGTCAACAAATCTTGCATAAGAAGGAGTAGGAAGCTGAGTTGTTTGGTTTTTTTTGTGAACTGATTGTTTTTTTAAGTCTCTAAATCTCATAAAGAGGATTATAGCGAAGGGAAGATAAAAATTTGGCATAAAAAAAGGGGTTAAGAGTCAAACTCCTAACCCCTCTT
>JAYEHI010000087.1:0-2692 GCA_034659455.1 Campylobacterota bacterium
ACTCTGTATTTTTAGGATATAGCCCTGGAGCTATCAGGTAGCTGTTATCTTCAAGAGCTTTTTTAGCCTTACCAACGTAAGAGATTGAAAAGTTTCCTATTTTTCTTGTAGTGGTATTGTACTCTGGCGTTTGCCAGTTAAAGACTATCTCCTGACTCATATCTAAAACGCCATTTTGGTTTAAATCAACACCATAGAGAGACTCATTTGTATCATCTATAGTGATATTTGTCTCTTTGATGAGACTCTCAACTATACTCAGGTTGAGCTTATACACCTCTACATCAAACTCCCCTGCTTCGTTTTGAGAGAAGAGTGAGTCTAGCCGAATGAGTACGTCGTCTGTACTTCCATTTGTAGGCCAAAATGTTCCTAAAAAAGGATGATAAGCAAAGGCTCTCCAGAGAGTATACTCACCATTAGCATCTCTATCAAAACCATCTGCATCAAAATCAAAATAACAATCAGGTGTATACCCATTCCAAACACTATCTTCATTTACATCCCAGTTTAAAGGTAAAGCGTCTAGTCTTTGCTTAAGGATTAGTGTTCCGTTCTCATCTTTGTAATTATTTTGGCGAATATAGGAAAGAATCTCTTCATCACTCTGTGCTACAACCTCTTTTGTACGATCTTTGAAGAGATTTGTAAAGCGATTTTTCTTTGTATACTCGCTAAAATCATAACTAGTCTGAAGATCAGCATCGTCAATGTAATTTGGTTCTTTAGAGTTTATATGACAGCTAAAACATGGATTGTGGACTTGATTGTTTTCATCAACTGTTTTTGTATAACATTGGGAAGTTACATAAGCAGCTCTATTATTGACCACTTCACTTGATTTAAACTCGACATTCACTAATAGAGCTGATTTGACTCTAGTTGTGGCATTTGTTTCTATTGAAGTATTACTCTCTTCTTGTTCTTGAATAATTGTTGTAGTTGTATTTGTTTCTATTGAAGTATTACTCTCTTGTTGTTCTTGGCTTTGTGTAGATGAATCGTTACTATTGCATCCAAGCAAAAGAGCTATAAGAGTTATGGAGAGAAATCTATTTTTCATTATTGTATCACTTTGTGTATGCTCATTAAAATGAGCATACTAATTTTTTAACGCTTTACTACTTGTTGATTTCGTAAACAACTGTAGTTGAGCTTACTTCATAAGCAACTAAAAGAAGTGCTTTACCTGTTGGGCTATCTGCTTTAGAGATAAACTTCATTCCCTCTGGTGCGATGTCACCCTCTTTGTGTGTGTTAATATAGTCAACATACTCAGGCTCTTGTGGATTACTGATATCTACGATAACGATACCACCTTGGCGTTCAAGACCAACAAAAGCATAAGTTTTTCCATCTACTTCACCAAGAGCTAAGGCTTCTGGCTCTGCACCTTTGTTACCACTACGACCATCTTTTTCAAACTCATCTTGGTTAAAAAGTTCTCTATCCATTTGATAAACTACTTGAGCTATCATATTTCCACTGTCATACACTAAGTCACCAGAAGCATCCCATATAGAGAATGAACGTGCACCGTAAGCATAAAGTTTAGTAGATGTGGAGATATCAGTCATTACTTTAAGGTCATTTTCATTCTCATAAGCAGCAGCGATTGAGGCATCAAGATTAATAGGGTTGTCAAGTTTATGAAGTTTACTTATTTTCTTCTCATCTTCAAAAACATCACCCTCTTCTAATGAACTGTTTACATCGTAAGTTGGATAGCTTCTACCATCACCCTCATTTGCTGTTACTAAATAAGTCTCATTTCCTACTTTATAAGATGCGATAGTATCTGGCTGATAGAGACCATATAGACCTGGATAAGTAGAAAGTTTTACATTACCATCTTCTTCTATATCTAAAGAGTTATGCGCTAAAGAGTGATCTTTTGCACCTAGTGATTTTACTAAAGCTACACTATTGTTTGATAAATCAATCTTAGCTATTGCATTGTTTTCTTGAAGTGTTACATATGCAAAACCACCAAGAACAGTTATGTACTCTGGCTCTAAGTCTAGTGCTTGATCATTACTTGGTGTTCCACCAAGACGAACTGGAGTTGTATCTGCAGCATCTGTTAAAGTTACACCTGTAAAGTTGATATCAACATAGTTTTGATTTGAAACAGTTAACACACCAACAGATCCAGCAACATCAACATAAACACCACTATCAGCTCTTGGCTCACCTTCGTTAGCTACGATGACTTTTGTACCATCTTCGTTAAATGTAACCATATCAGGTAAAAATCCAACTGAAGTATTTGTATCATTTCCACCATCAAGATCCATAAGTACTACGCTACCTTTTGTTACTACTTTATCAGCAGAACCCATAGCTACAGCCACTTTTCCATTTGACACATCAACACTCTGGATAGCTGAACCATAAGTTGACATATCTATAGAAGTTCCAACAGTTAAAGTCTTATCAGCATTGATAGTTGCAACATCGATTCTATTTTTAGCACCATTTGTGATAAACATCTTCTTTGAAGCTGTATCAAAAGCAACTATCTCGCTTCCTGCTTCACCTTTGTCATCACCCTCAGTGTGAAGAGTAGCTACCTTACTCATGATTTTTCTATCGAGTTTTGTAAAATCAAATGGACCAAACACACCCACAAAAGACTCTTCTTCTGGGAGAAAGTTAGAAGCATTGTCATCATCGATTGGGTGTTGTGTTA
>JAYEHI010000088.1:0-2674 GCA_034659455.1 Campylobacterota bacterium
TGCAGTTAGTAAAGAGATTTAGAATATAGAACCAGCTCTTGGTGGAATATGGCACAACTATATAACTTGGGAGAAATGACAATAGCCAAATGAAAGCTCCTTAGCTGTAGAATGCCATTATTAAAAATAAAAGGGCAAAACAATGACACAGTTAGAAGAAGAGTTTCTAAATGAACTCAAAAGCAATCCAAAGTTTACTGTAGCTGATTATGCTGCACTGTATAAAAAGCATACGGCACTGGCTATTGAAGATCAACTCAAAAATGGAGCTGATGAGTTTAAAGCAAAAGCGATGGGAAACTACTACACTGTTAGCATTTTATCTAAGTTTATCAACAGTGAAAACAAACTCTCTAGAATTATAGCCCTACACGAGAAGACTAAGTAGTTTAAACTTAGAGGAGTTTTATAAAATCCTCTGATCTAAAAGATAGTCTGCCAAGACATGGACTATGAGCTGTATGGTCTGATCGGCGTCAACACAAAATTTTGCCTGCTCTTTATAGGTACCGATACGCTCGTCAAATAAGGCTTTTGCTTTCGTCTCATCATAAAAGAGAGGTCGTTTATCGCGCTCTTTTGTATCTAAACGGTTGAGTATTACATGAAATCCAGTCTCTATGTAGATGATGAGAGACTTGTCTGGTATAGTGCTATAGACAGGAAGACCTCCACCAGTTGATATGATTTGACCTTTGGCTTTTGTGAGTTTGTTGATGCACTCTTGTTCTAGTTGGCGAAAATACTCTTCACCTTTAGTCTCAAAAATCTCTGTAATACTCATTCCTTGTTCTGCTTCAATGACATCATCAACGTCCTTGAACTTTTTATGGAGTTGTCTTGCCAGAATCTTACCTACACTTGTTTTACCACACCCCATAAAACCTATAAGAATTATGTTCTCATACATTAATCTCTATCCTCTAAAGAGTTGAGTTTATAAAAGTGATTTACAGGTCCGTGACCTTTTCCTATGATTTTATCTTTGCCTTTTTCTATAGCGATGTTTAGGTACTCACACCCTTTGATACAAGCATCTTCTAAACTAAAACCTAGTCCAATATAAGTAGCGATACTTGATGAGAGACTACATCCAGTCCCATGAGTATTTTTACTTTCTACCGTTTTGTTATGTATGATTGTAGTCTTTTTAGTTTTATAGTTGTATAGCACATCAGTCATGGTATCAGTGAGTTCTAGGTGCCCACCTTTGAGGAGGACAGAAGTCTGATATAATTCTGCTAACTCTTGGGCGGAAGATTTGATATTGTCTAGGTCGATACTATGACCAACAAGTAGTTCTGCCTCAGGAATGTTAGGTGTAATGAGCATAACTTGTGGTAAAAAATCTTTAAGACTTTGGATAGCATCATCATTGAGGAGTTTGTCTCCTGACGTAGCTATCATTACCGGGTCAAAGACTGTATTTGTTACCTTATACTCTTTGAGTGTAGAGCTGACAGCTTTTATAACCTCCGGTGAGTGAAGCATGCCTATTTTGACAGCAGAGAAGTCTATGTCATCTAGTACTGCTTTTATTTGCATGATAATATGTTCTACAGGGATAGGGTGTATGTCTATTACACCCTGTGTATTTTGCGCAGTGCTTGCTGTTATCACAGAAGCCCCGTATCCACCATTTGCTGAGATACTTTTGATATCCGCTTGGATACCAGCACCACCGCCAGAATCAGAACCCGCTATAGTTAGTATACATGTGTATGAGTTACTCATATTTTCCACTCCTCTTGTTTGTGTGCAGAATCCCAAAACATCCACTCTAGTTTTGATGTTTTGATAAATACTTCTTCCATTTTTGCTAAACTTTGAGGTGAAGCAGTTAAAGCATAGTTGTTAACGATATCTATAGCTTGTAGTACGGCTTTTTCAAACTCCTCACTTGCATAAGTATCTATCCATGCTTGGTAAGGGTTTGAGTCTCTGTTTGTTTGAGTCTTTAGTATGAAGTCGCCTACCTCTTTATAGATAGTAAAGCATGGTAGGACAGCTGCCGCTCCAACTTCTACAGATTCATTTTGCACTATCCGAGCAAGGTAAGAGTTGTAAAGTTCACATGTAGGAGAAGGCTCTGCGTTTATGTACTTCTCTTCTAAGAACTCTTTATGAAGTGCATCTTCTACTTCTATAATGCCCGTAGCGGATTCATAAAAAAACTGAGTATCTTGAGGACGATGGCACTTACTTCCTACGGCTACTAATGCTTTTTTGTATTCACTGAGATAGAGTGAATCTTGATTGACATAGAAGCCAAAGGTATCTTTATCTAAAGTGGCTTGAGTCAGTTCAGTTACGAATTTATGTGAAGTGATAGCTTGAAATATATTTTCTGTTTTAGTTCTTGTTTGTTTATACCAGTCTTGCATTATATTGTCCATTAAATTATTATTTTGGGCAATGATATCAAATCATTCTAAAAAATAGTATAATTAAAATACACAAGAGAAAGAAAAGGAGAAAAATGAAGTTATTAATGTTATTAATCATATCAAGTTTAGTATTAGTTGCTACAGAGCCTAAAAAATACTTAGTAGATGTTGTTCCTGAAAAAATAAGTGTACATGAGAAAAAAGCTAGATTCATAGCACTAGTTGAACCTGCTGTTCAAAAAGTGCATACAGAACTTATGCAACAGTACCAAGAGGTGAAAAAGGAC
>JAYEHI010000089.1:0-2659 GCA_034659455.1 Campylobacterota bacterium
AAGATGATCAACAAGAGATAGAGAAACTCAAAACTTACGAAGAAGATGAAGCTGGTTCGTACATGCAGCTAGAACTTTTCACTGCATATAAGCATGAGATAGTTCAGGACGTCATCAAGCGTTTTGCGCGTTTGAGAAAAGAGAATGAAGTTGAAAATGTTCAGAACCTTTTCATAACCGATAAAGATAACAAACTAAAGTATGCTGTTGGGCTAGACGACCTGCTAATATTTGATTTTTCTAAAACAGTTATAGAAAATATAGATGCAAGTGAGGAGAGCTTTGAGCCTATCAAGGCAACCGATAGCGAAGATATAAAAGAGGTTGTTCATATTTTTGAAGAGTATGACCTCTCTGTTTTAGCGATTGTAAATGCTTATGGTGTTTTACTTGGGCGTATCACTTCTGATGATATCTACGACATCATCAACGAACACGCTACTGAGCAGATGTATAACCTCGCTGGGGTTGACGATGAAGCTGAAGAGGATGAAGAGATTTTTCCTGCTGGAAAAAAGCGCGCAACGTGGCTGGCATTTAATCTTCTTACTGCTATAGCCGCTTCTCTCGTCATAGGGCTTTTTGCCGATACCTTAGAGAGCATGGTGGCACTTGCTGTTTTGATGCCCATAGTCGCTTCCATGGGTGGAAATGCGGGAACACAGTCTCTTACAGTTGTAGTGCGTCAGTTAGCCCTAGGCGACATCTCCCAAGGCGACGCTCTAAGGATTATCAAAAAAGAGGTCATCATATCTCTTTTAAATGGTCTTTTCTTCGCTATAATAATAGGAATAATCGCATCACTCTGGTTTGACAAGGGAATGCTCGGTGTTGTAATCGCCATAAGTATGCTTATAAATCTCTTCATGGCGGGTTTTTTTGGTGCGACCATCCCTCTTCTTTTAAAGAGAATGGAGATAGACCCAGCAATAGGAAGTACGGTTATACTTACCACTATTACTGATGTTGTCGGGTTTTTTAGTTTTTTAGGTTTAGCGACCTACATACTTTTATAAATAAAATTAAGGATAATGTAAACATTGGATTTATTGATACTATATTTCGCTCTTGCAGTAGGAATATCATTTTTGTGTTCGGTTTTAGAAGCCGTTTTGCTCTCTGTAAATATGTCGTATATAGCTGTTTTAGAAAAAGAGAGACCTACTATAGGAAGACTTCTAAGACTTCATAAAGAAAACATTAACAAATCGATCGCTTCGATTTTGATTTTAAACACTATCGCCCATACACTTGGTGCAGCGGCAGTTGGCGCACAAGCGGCGGCACTTTTTGGAAACGATGCCGTAGTTATCATCTCTATGGTTATGACTTTTGCTATACTTTTTTTATCAGAGATTATTCCTAAGACTATTGGAGCGGTTTACTGGAAAGAGTTGGCACCACTCTCTGCACATATTATTAGAATGTTTATATGGCTTACTTATCCTATCATACTTACTACTCTTTTTATCACAGACAAGATTTCAAAAGGTAAAGACGATGCAAACTCTCTTACAAAAGAGGAGCTTTTAGAGTCTATGCTACTGAGCGAAGATGAAGGTGTTATCGATGAGAAAGAGTCTGATGTCATTGAAAATATATTAAATCTTGACAACATTAAAGTCAATGAAGTTCTTACTCCAAGAAGTGTTGTTTTTGCTATAGATGAGAGCATGAGCATAAAAGAGGTTATAGCAACTCAGCCCGCTATTTTTAAATTTTCTCGTATTCCTTTATATAAGGGAAGTATAGAGGACGTAACTGGGCTTGTCCTGACGAAGAAGATTTTTAAACAAGCGCTTGAAGACGATAGTGTAACGCTAGAGACTATTAAAAAGAAAATCGTCTCCATCAATGAAAACATACCAGTAAGTAAAGCACTAGATATGTTAATTGCTAAAAAAGACCATATGTTTTTAGTCATAGACAACTATGATCAAACAGAAGGAATCATCACTCTTGAAGACTGTGTTGAGACGATTCTTGGTGTTGAGATAATGGACGAGAGTGATACTACAGAAGATATGCGAGAGTTAGCAAAACGAAAAATGAAACTCAAACGCAAGGCAAAAGAGGACTCTTAAGATAGAGTGTTCTTGCATTCCCATTCATAAGAAGGTTGTTAGCAACTCCTATAGCACCGTCTTTAAAGGCACCAATAAGTTGTCTCAAGAAGTGAGTGCAGTAGTGTTTCAAAGTGAAGAGGTGCAGTCATTCTATGCCTTTATATATATTTATAAGGAGATTATAGCATAGAATGACAATAAGTTTTATTTCTCTTTTATGAGAGAGTAAAGACTCATTTTATCACGTTTATATAGGGTCTTGTTTTGTGTGCTATCACCAACTGTATATTTTACAGAAAAACCAAAGGCTATTTGTGTGCCAAGAGCTTTTTTCTTGGTGATGTTTTTATGAAAGGACTCTTCTATGAGCTCAGTTACCAGTAGTGTTTCACGACTCTCAGGTGATAATTCAGTTGAAAAATTCTGGGTTTTATTGTTAGCTATAGTATAAACTTTATTGTTATAATATAAATCAATTGAGTTAACTTGCATATACTTAGTTGTTAAGTTTTCATAAGTAAGAGTCATTGTTTTAGGGTTAAAACTTATAAATAATTCACTATTTTTATTTTTAAATGAAGGGTACACATTTT
>JAYEHI010000090.1:0-3319 GCA_034659455.1 Campylobacterota bacterium
CCTAAGTCATCAAAACCACCTGAAGAGCGACGGCCACCGCCACCACCCATACCTTGAAGTCCCTCTTTTCCATAACGGTCATAAATGCTCTTTTGCTGTTCATCACTTAAACATTGGTATGCTTCATTACAGAGTTTAAACTTGTGTTCCGCTTCTGTATCACCTGGATTTTTATCAGGATGGTACTTCTTAGCCATAGCTCTGTATGCTTTTTTAATTGTTGTTTTGTCCGCATTTTTAGACACTTCTAGTATTTCATAATAACTTAAATCTTCCATTTAACTTCCACATATGTATAATATTTTTGGAATTATACCGTTTTTGTAGTTTAAAAATAAATAGTATTGATGATATAATCATATTTATGAAATTTAACGCTGTTTTTATATTTGTAATTGTACTTTTTACTTCATGTTCACAAGAGTCGCTCAAAGAACCTCGAGCTCTGTTTGAAAGTATGCCTAAAACATATCTTTTAAAGAGTACTTTTGAGGAGTTGCCATCTTTTTACGATGAAGACTATGAAGAGGTGCTTAGTCAGTTTCAAAACAACTGTAAAACCAAAAAAGCAAAAAAAATATATGGTTCACTCTGCCAAGATGTAAAGAGTGCAAAAAGTGCTAAAGAGTTCTTAACCTCCTCTTTTGTACCTTATGTAATAACTACAAAAGAGTCCGAAAAAGAGGGACTTTTGACGGGATATTATGAAGCACAACTTCAAGGCTCTTTGAAAAAAACTTCAAAGTATAGATACCCTGTTTATGAGACGCCAAAGGATCTGTTAATAGTTGATTTGAGCTCTATCTATCCTGATTTAAAAAACTACAGATTAAGAGGAAAACTTGAAGGAAATAGAGTTGTTCCATACGATACAAGAGCGCAGAGTGAGAGAAAAAACGTAGATGCAGACGTAATCTGTTATTGTGATTCGAAAATAGATAAGTTTTTTTTGGAGATTCAGGGTTCGGGACGTGTAACTTTAGATGATAATCAAACAATGTACATAGGCTATGATAACCAAAATGGACACAGATATAGAGCGATAGGACGCTACCTAGTAAAAATAGGGGCACTTGAGCTCAAAGATGTTTCACTTCAAAGCATAAAAACTTGGTTGAAACAGAACCCTTCAAGAGTAGATGAAGTGCTTAATTACAATAAGTCGCTAGTCTATTTTAAACAGAGAGATCAGGGTGCTACAGGTGCCTTGGGCTTAGAGCTAAAAGCATCGCGATCTATCGCTGTAGATAGGCGCTATATACCTCTGGGTAGCATGCTTTACTTAAATGCCGACGTTGGTAGACAAGAGGTGAGTAGAGTGGTTTTTGCTCAAGATACGGGTGGCGCGATTAAGGGTGCGATACGAGCAGATCTTTTTTTAGGGCATGGGGATGAAGCTATGAGTATAGCTGGAAAATTAAAGTCAGAATTAAAACTTTGGATATTAATGCCAAAAAATATGAAAGAAGTGTAATGAATAGATCGCTAGAAAAGTTTAACCGTTTAGTAGATTCTTTGCAAGAGCTCCCAACAGTTGGAAAAAAGTCAGCAACCAGACTTGCATATCATATGATAATGAATGACACTTTTGTAGGAATGAGAATTTCACATGCGATAGAAGATGCACTTGGCAACTTGAAAAAGTGTAGAGACTGTGGGGGTATGAGCGAAGATGAACTCTGTTATATATGTACAGATGATGGAAGGGATTCAACTCTGCTTTGCATAGTTGAAAACGCCAAAGACATTCTTCTTTTGGAGGAGAATGGACTCTTTGAGGGAAGATACTTTGTACTAGACTCTTTAGAAAAGATGAGCATTTCTAAGTTGGAAGAGTTGGTAGATACGACTGTAAACGACGTGCTTTTCGCGCTAACACCATCAATAGCGAACGATGCGGTAATTCTTTACATAGAAGACAAATTAAGTGCTTATAATGTCAATTTTTCAAAAATAGCGCAAGGAGTTCCTACTGGAGTTAGTCTTGAAAATATTGATCTCTTGTCGCTTACACGCGCATTAGAAGATAGAGTGAGAGTATAATGAAAAAGTATTTTTTAGCAGTTCTTATAGTAAGCGCAAGTTTAATGGCGGGTCCTGCCCCTTCTGAGAGTGAGGCTGAGTGTTTTGAGACTTATAGTATCGAAGATAAAGAGACAAAAGAGTCTATTGAAAATTGGAAAAAAGATATTTTTGGATTAAAACCACATAAACCAAACTATCTCTTGCCTATAGGATTTTCAAGTGCTGAATATGATGAATATGTAGTCTCAGATCACTACAAAAAAATAGAAGCAGAACTGCAAATAAGTCTAAAATGGAATGTTGGAAATAATTTATTTGGTTTAAATGAGAGCTATAATCTTGCATATTCTCATAATGCTTTTTGGCAAATATACTCTTCATCTTCACCATTTAGGGAGACGAATTATAACCCAGAGTTTTTTGTAACTTTTCCAATTGAAGATAATTCAATAATAAACGCAAAGTCTTTAACTTTTGGTTTAGCACATATTTCAAATGGACAAGGAAACATAGAAGATACAGTAATTCCTACTGCAGTAGCAGAGGATGTATCCGCTCAGCCCTATTTGAGAAACCGTTCAAGAAGCATTAATTACATGTACTTGGATTTAGGTACTCAGTATAAAAGCCTTTTAGTAAAAGCTAGGGTGTGGATTCCATACTTCGGCGAGGACTTAAGTGACAATCCAGATATAGTTGACTATATGGGTTTAACACAGCTAAATCTAAAATATTTCTTTGGAAAAAACTTGATAACCGCAAGTAGTAGATTTAATTTAAAAACTCGCAAGGGCTCTTTTATGTCTGCATACTCCTATCCTATATATGATGGACTTTTTTTATATACAAAACTTTTTACAGGCTATGGTGAGAGTTTGATAGATTATAATAACTATATAACGAAATTTTCAATAGGATTTAGTTTCTCAAGATAGAAACTAGAGCTGAAAACTCTCTTGCATATACTTTTGGATATCTTTTTTATCTAGTTCGCCATTTACAAAAAGTTCATTTGCTAAGACGCCTTGACCCAAAAGCATATCTGCACCATCTTTATAGGTTATATTTTTCTCTTTTGCAAGTTGTAAAAATGGGGTAAGCTTTCCATATATAGCATCAGCAACGAAAGCAGAGTTTTGAAGGATGGTGTTTATAAGAGCTTTTGGAGCAGGTAGATTTTCATCTTTAAGACCAGCACTTGTTGTGTTAACTACTAAGTCATATTTGGCTACTTGAAAGTCATCCCAAGTAGAGCAGTTACACTTTAGCTCTTTGAAGTACTCTAAACGCTTAG
>JAYEHI010000090.1:3419-13084 GCA_034659455.1 Campylobacterota bacterium
CCTGCTTGGAGAATAACACTATCCTCTTTAACCATTGCAGTTCTAATTGTAATAGCACTATCCATATTTCCATCAAAACCAAAGTAACCTACACTACCACTATAAAAACCACGTTTAAGACCTTCATACTCAGCTATAAGCTCCATTGCACGAATCTTAGGAGCACCTGTCATTGTCCCAGCTGTAAAAGTCGCCATAAATAGGTCGAACATATCTTTATCATCAGCTAATTGGGCGACAACATCTGTAACAATATGCATAACATGAGAGTAGTGCTCTATGTGCATCATATCTTCAACTTTTACTGTCCCGGTCTTAGCTACACGCCCTACATCATTACGACCTAAATCGATAAGCATTAGATGTTCAGCAAGCTCTTTAGGGTCTGCAAGCAGGTCAAGTTCAAGCTCTCTGTCTTGCTCTTTAGTCTCTCCGCGTTTACGAGTTCCAGCGATAGGACGAAGAAGTAACTCTCCATCTGTGAGTCTAACCATAACCTCAGGAGAGGAACCGACAATATTGAACTCTTCATATTCCATTAAAAACATATATGGAGATGGATTTTTAGTTCTCAAAATTCTATAAAAACTAAAAGGATCGACTTTGATATTTCTCGTAAAACGATTTGTCATTAAAATCTGAAAGACATCACCACTCTTAATCATCTCTTTTGACTTGTCGATCATATCGAAGAATTTTTCTTTTGAGTGAGCAAAACTGCCTTTGTCATTACCAATGTTATGAACTCTATGCTTATATGTATATGAACCTTTAAGGTCATTATGAATCATTTCAAATTGATTTTCGTACTCTTTAAGCGTTGATACTAAGGTAATTTTGTGATCTTTATGGGAGTACACGAGAATCATTTTTGGAAGCATTAGGTCTAGGTCTGGAGTTTTGAGTTCGTCTTCTAGGTTATCCATGCTTGAACCAAGTTTTGGTTCAAAAACTTTAACCATATCATAGCCTATGTAGCCTATAAAACCATCAACATAACCAATTTTTAGTTTTTTTGTAGCTTCCCTATAAACAGTTGTATCAATTTTAGAGTAGTACTCTTTTAAAAATGTAAAAGGGTTCTCTTCTTTAGTGTGTTGAATACCATTAGAGTCAGTATAAAGTGTAGTTTCATTGATATACTGCAGACGTTCACGTGCTCCAATACAGATGAAACTATAGTTTCCCTCAGACTGTCCAGCACTCTCAAAAAGATAAGTTATCTCATCTTGAAAAAGGCTTTTAATTTTAGAGTAAACGGCTATAGGCGCTAACTGGTCGAGTGTAAATTGTTTTGAGTAAATCATAGTTTAACTAAAAAAGCTCCCGGCTCTACTTTTGAACGAAGAGTGCGACGTGCTTTTTTTGCTTCGTTTGACGTTTTAAATGGACCAACAAGCACCTTATTTAGGTTTGAAACTTTGTGGTACTTATAACTGTAACCTAGTTTTTTGATAGAGTTTAAAAACTTTTTATTTGGTTTATATTTAGAGAAAGACCCAACTTGAATATAATAGGAGCCTGCAGTGGCTTTTGACACTTTAGGTGTAGGGGCTTTTTTTCTTACAGGTTTAAGTACTTTTTTAGTCTCTATGACTGGGGTCTCAATGACAACAACTTCTTCTTCCTCAAAACTCTCTTGCTTTAATTTTTGTGCAATTAAGTCCAAGTCGGCATCGGTACTGCTCTCTTCTTCAATAATTTCTACCTCTTCAAATAGAGGTTCTTGCATCTCTTCTTGGGCAACTTGCATTTTTGGTTCAGGAGGGAGAACTGCTTGCGGCAAGTTGTCTGTTCCATTTGAGGTTAGAGAGTTCATTAACATAACCACTATGATTAAAATAACACCAAGCGTTGCAACTGCTAAGATGATTTTTTTGTTAGATGAAGTAGATCCACCTTTATTAAGAATTATATCATTAAGTTCATTATTGTCTTGCATCTGATCCCCTTTATTTACATGTGCTTCGACCAAGAAGCTCCACGTTCTTTTGCATACACCTCATAAGGAAGAGTAAGTATGTTATATTCATCTGGCATATCGGCATTTGGAAACATACGCCACTGTTTTGGTTGTTTACTTGCGAGTTTCATACTGATCATCTTTCCAAGCTGTATAGCTTCGGCGAGTGTTGTGTGACCTTTATGAATATATACGTGAAGATGACCTTCGGTCTTAGTCTTGTAAGCTGTAAAGTTTATGTAACCCTCTTCGCGAAGAAGAAGTTGAGCCTTATGGTAAAAACGTTCAGGGTCTCTACCATTATAGTCGATAACGATATTCTCTACTTTATTGTGTTTGTTCACAATGGAGTGTGCAACCGTCATATCGCCTTTTATATGCTGGTTAATGATAGATTGAGAAAGGATTGAATTGACTTTTTCAAACTTGTTATAAAAAGTTCTACCTTTAAATGAAATCTTGTCAACTACGGAATCTCTTTTTACCCAGTAGTGATCACTAACCATTTTAATAAGTTTGAGATCCATAGAAGTCATATAAGCATTCCTTTTAGTATGTAGGCTGGTTGTAGATTATAAAGTCTTGAGCTAAAGTTTTTAACTCTTCTTTTACTGAAGCTTGAAGCTCGGTGTTACTGATATCATCTAAAATGTCAGCCATTTTATTAGCGATAATTTCAAACTCTTTTTCTTTCATACCACGAGATGTTAGGGCAGGAGAACCTACACGAATTCCTGAAGTAACAAAAGGACTTCTTGTCTCACCAGGAACAGTGTTTTTGTTTACTGTAATACCAGCGCTTCCTAAAGCTGCATCAGCATCTTTACCAGAAATTTCACGACCAACAAAAGAGACAAGCACTAAGTGGTTGTCAGTTCCACCAGATACAACATCGTATCCACGTTCTACTAAGACTTTTGCAAGTACTGAAGCATTCGCTTTTACCTGTTTTGCATACTCTTTCCACTCTGAACTTAGATTGTATTTGAAGCCAACGGCTTTTGCGGCGATAACGTGAACAAGCGGTCCACCTTGAAGTGCAGGGAAGATAGCAGAGTTAAGTTTCTTTGCTAAATCTTCGTCATTCGTCATAATCATACCACCGCGAGGGCCAGCAAGAGTCTTGTGAGTAGTTGTAGTAACTACATCAGCATAAGGGAATGGGCTAGGGTGCTCGCCTGCAGCAACTAAACCAGCGATGTGCGCGATATCGGCAAATAAAATAGCGCCAACGGCGTCAGCGATTTCACGGAACTTTTTGAAGTCGATTTCACGAGCGTAAGCGGAAGCGCCACATACGATGATTTTAGGTTTTACGATTTGTGCTATATCCATAACTCTGTCGTAGTTAATTCTACCGTCTAGTTCTACTCCATAGTAAAATGGAGAGTAGTTTTTACCTGAAAAAGATGGTTTAGAACCGTGTGTTAAGTGGCCACCATGAGATAGGTCCATACCTAAAATTTTATCACCAGCTTTAAGGAGCGCAGCATAAACCGCACCATTGGCTTGACTCCCTGAGTGAGGTTGAACATTTGCAAAGTTACATCCAAAAAGTTCACAAGCTCTATCTATTGCCAACTGCTCAACGCCATCAGCGTACTCACAACCACCATAATAGCGTTTAGCAGGATATCCTTCTGCGTACTTGTTAGTAAATACTGAACCCATTGCTTCCATTACTGCTGGAAGAGTAAAGTTTTCAGATGCTATCATCTCTAAGTGGTCAGTTTGACGCTCTAACTCTTTTTCACATAAATCAAATATTTCGCTATCGTACTCTTTTAAAAAACTCATGATATAAAATTCCTTGTTATAATTGTTAGGATTATACTAAAAAAGAGCTAACCAAAATATTAAATCAATTAAGATATGTATTAATTGATTTATTAATTAAGAGAAGCTCTTTTTTATATTGTTGCACCAACTCAGGTATATAGTCGTATTTTTTTAGAGATAATTTTTTCAGCATGTCTGTGACAATTAAATGAAGCTTCTGGGCCCCTATAGAGCCACTTAGACCTTTAATATCGACACAGAGTATGCGTAACTGCTCATATCTGAAATCATTGAGAAGTTTTTGAAAAACTTGATCTGTTTGACCATAGGCATCTCTAAATTCAGTTAAGATTTCCTTATAAAAAACTTCACTAGAGCTTGATTTAGTGATACCTAGTGTTATGTTTAGTCCATCTAGTTTTATGATTTTTTGGCTCTCTTGTGATAACTCTTTGGCATCCTTATGATGAGTATTTTCTATAAATACTGAAAAAACAGTATAGAGTTTCTCTTTTTGAAGAGGTTTTGACATATATCCATTCATGCCAGACGTAAACATTTTTGCTATTTCGTCACTTGATGTTAAAGCGCTAAGAGCAATTATTGGAATGGCATTATAATGTGCAATTTCTCTTATTTTTATAGAAGCGGTGTATCCATCCATTACAGGCATATTGATATCCATAAATATTATGTCAAAATCCCCATTTTGAGAAAGAATTTTTAGCGCTTCTTTACCATGGTTTGCAATAGTGGTCTGCATGTTCGCTTTTCCTAGCATGCCGACAAACACTTTTTGGTTTATGATATTATCCTCGACGAGAAGAATTTTTTTATTTTGAAACTTTATGAAACTGCTGAGTGATACATTGCTGGCATTTTGAAACGAGTTTCTATGAACGATGGCTGTTCCAGAGTTAACCACCCCATTTTTAGTGATTTTTGAGGTGTCATGAAGATTTGAAAAGAGTTGATTTAAAACACTTGTTACTTGCCAAACGGTCAAGGGTTTTGAGATTTTTGCATCTGCCATAATAGTGTTTGGGAACTCTTTTTGGATTTCAAAGAGATTCGATGTAGCAATTATTTTACTATTTGTATTTTCGAGTTTTGCAACCGTCTTGTTTGTAAAAAGTTTTTCGTCCATAAAGATTATGTCGTAAATATCGAAGTATTCAAAATAGGAGAGATACTCTTTTTTGTCGACTGTTTTTACATCATGGCCTAGGTTTGTGAGTATAGATGAAATATTTACCGCTGCATTAACAGAAGAGTCAATAATCAAGATGTTTTTTGATTTTAGTTTTTTCGTTTGAGAGAACTTATCATTGAATGGTTCAGGTTTTTCTTGAAAATAGGGAATGCTAAATATAAATTCTAAATTCTTTTCTTCATTGTTTCTTGCTATTAAGTCGCCTTTCATCAGCTTAGATAACTCTTTTGCTATGAAGAGACCAAGGCTATCATACTCATCCGTGTCATCATTGTAGTTAGAGCTAAAAATATCCATTTCACTCTCTGCATCTATTTTCAGATTACTACTAACGCTAAAAGAGAGTTGATCGTTCTTTGCGTTTAGACTTGTTCGCATTATGCGAATGGAAAGTTGACTGGCATTATTGTCTACACAGTAGAGAAGAATATTTACAAGTACTTTACTTATATTGAGTGTGTCTGAGTTTAACTCTTTGGCTATATCTTGATCAATATCGTAAATAAGTTCAAACTCTTTGCCTTTGGTGTTTACCATTAATGTTCCCGAGACATCGTTAAGAAGATTGGAAAGTTTGAGTGTTTGGTTCTCTATTGTGACTTTTTTAGATTTAATTCTTAAAAAATCTATGAGATTCGTTGTTATGGCGAGGAGTTGGTTTTCAGATTTTGCTATATTTGAAGAGTCTAGATTCTCTTTGGTTATTTCATATATATCCTCACCGATTTTTGAAATAATAGCATCTTGATTTTCATGCTTTTTAATTAATGTTTCTTCTTCTCTTTCATGCTTCTTTTTAAAGTTTTTAACTTGTTCAGAAGATAAAAAAAGGGCGAAGAGACTGATTAGTCCAAGACCAAACAGAGCGATCCACATAGTGAACTCTTCACTATATGTAGCAATGGCATCGATAGAAATAGTTGATTGGGCAAGAAGATTGATTTGAAGAAGAAAAACAGTAGTAAATAGAAGTTTTTTATTCATAAAGAACTCTTTTTACTATTGTACATAATAATTATAAAATAAATTTTATTACTACTATAATTATTACTATATTCGAAGTGGTGTTACTTTTATTCCTCTTCTACTTTTTCATCCGTATTGATAGGTTTCATAGCTGGGAAAAGAAGAACGTCACGAATGCTATGTTCGTTTGTTAAAAGCATAACAAGTCTGTCTATTCCTATGCCTTGACCTGCTGTTGGAGCCATTCCATAGCTTAGGGCTTCTACAAAATCACTATCCATTTCATGTGCTTCATCATCACCACTATCTTTTGCTTGCATTTGACCTTCAAAACGTGATAATTGATCAATGGGGTCGTTTAACTCGCTAAAGGCATTTGCTATCTCGCGACCTGCAATAAAAAGCTCAAAACGTTCAGTAATCTCTGGATTATCATCGCTTCTACGCGCAAGTGGAGAGATTTCAACAGGATATTCCGTAATGAAAGTAGGGTCTATAAGTTTTTCTTCAACAAACTCATCAAAGAGTTCACCTTGAAGTTGTCCTAGATTCATTCCTGGTTTTACAGTTATATTTTTAGATTTTAAGTAAGCAACAATAGACTCTTTTGTCTTACAAGACTCTGCAGGAACACCACCAATGGTTGTTAATGATTCAATAAGTGGAATCTCTTGAAAATTCTCGAAATTTACTTCCATATCCCCATAAGGCAAAATAGTTGGAAGATTAAGGTGCTCAAATAAGTATTGGAAATACTCTTTTGTTATAAGAATTAAATCTTTATATGTTTTATAAGCCCAATAAAACTCAATAGAGGTAAACTCAGGATTGTGAGTTGCATCCATACCTTCATTTCTGAAGTTACGATTGATTTCAAATACTGCTTCAAATCCACCCACTATAAGGCGTTTTAGATAAAGTTCTGGGGCTATTCTAAGGTATCTGTCTATGCCAAGAGCATTATGGTGAGTCACAAAAGGCTTGGCATTCGCTCCACCGGCGATTGGGTGCATCATCGGTGTTTCGACTTCTAAGAAACCTTTATCTTCAAAAAAGCGACGGGTTAAAGAGATTACTTTGGAGCGAGTTTGAAAAGTTTTACGTACTTCTGCATTCATAATTAAATCTAGGTAGCGTTTACGATATCTAATCTCTTTGTCCGTAATACCATGAAACTTCTCAGGAAGAGGGCTTATCGCCTTTGTTAAAATAGTTAAAGCATCAGCGTGTAGAGAGAGTTCCCCTTTTCCCGTTACAAAGGGATACCCACTCACTTCTATAATGTCACCGACTTCAATATTCTTTTTAAACATTTCATTATAAAAACCTTCAGGAAGGTTGTCACGTGCTACATATACTTGTAGCATGCCGCTTTCGTCTTCGATTTTTACAAAACTCGCTTTTCCCATAATACGAAGAAGTTTGATGCGTCCACTCACTATGTAGTGACGATGTTCATCGCGTTTATCCTCTTTTTCAGCTATGTCTGAGTTAACGTTTAAGTACTTCTCTATTGTAGTATTTCTTTTGGTGTCGTTTGAATATGGGTTATAACCAGCTTCTTCGAGTAGTTTTGCTTTTTCAATTCTTTGCTGAATAAATTTATTGTCAAAAATCAATAGTTTTCCTTAATGTAGTTGTTGTTTAGTTTGGCACTCTGAACAAGTGCCATATATCTGCATGGAGTGATCAGACATCTTGAAGCCAAGTTTATCGGTAATAGCATGTTGGCGTTTTTCAATTTCATTATCAACAAACTCCGTAATCTTTCCACACTCTGTACAGATAAGATGATCATGGTGCTCCTTTGCTCCAAGTTCATACTTTTTGCCTTGCGCTCCAAAAGAGAGTGAAGTGACGACATTCGACTCTTCCAAAAGTGCTAACGTTCTATAAACAGTCGCTATGCCGGTTTTAAGATCAGGCTGTTTATCTTGTATGAGATGGTGTAATGCTTCTGGTGTTAAGTGCTCATCTGAGTTATATAGAGTCTCTAAAATCACTTCTCTTTGAATAGTGAATTTCAGGCTATTTTTTTTAAGTAAAAGTTTGAAGTCGTTGAGTAACTGCTCGTATTCAACTGTTCTGTCGTTAAAATTTGTATTTATATCATGCATGTTATTTTTCTTTTAACTCCTCTTTAATCGCTTCTATTTTCTCTTTAGCAGATGTTTCTAATAACTCTTTTGATTTCTCTTCTAGTTTTTGAGTACTTTCATTGATAGTACTATTGATATCTTCAGTTATTCCAACTGGGTCTATTTTCATAATAAACGAACCTGTCTGTACCATGATTGGAAACAAAACACTATCTCCCATAGTTGAATCAATTGTTGATTTTATAGCTTTTATGTTGTAAGCGGCATGTGCAATTACGGCAGCGATGAGAAAAAACTTACTTGCTCCAAACAAAAACCCTAAAATTTTGTCAACTGGACCTAAACCACTAAGAGAACTCAGTTTCTTAAAAGCGAACCCTATCAAAATCATGAGTAACCAAAAAATAGCTAACGTTGTTAGAAATCCTAAAAAACTTACAGCGGCAGGACTAGAGAAGTTGAAAATTAGGTTGTTTAACTCCTCTCCAACACTATCTCCAATTCGAGAAGCTACAAATATACCACCAATAATTCCAATAAGACCAAAAACTTCTTTGAAGAAACCATTTATAATTCCCTTAAGTCCAAGTAAGAGAATAATGACTGCTGCTACAAGATCAAAATAGTTAATTTCCATTGTTTGCTCCAGCTGAAGTCATTTGATCTTTTCCATTTTTCTTAGATTGATAAAGAGCTGTATCGGCTCTTGATATTATTCTATCTGGGGTGTCTCCATTGATGTATTGTGTTCCACCTATGCTGATTGTGACATTTATCGCTTTTCCTTTATATATGAGTTGGTTTGAACGTATTATTGACAAAATTCTATTTGCAATTTCACTACAGCTTTTAGGAGAGATTCTATTAAGAATAATGACAAACTCTTCACCACCATATCGGAAAACTTTATCACCGTCTCTTAATGTTTTTTTGAGTATATTGGCAATAAATATTAAAATTTTATCTCCAGCAATATGTCCATGTGTATCATTTATCGCTTTGAAGTCATCAATGTCTAGCATTAGTAGATGGAGTTGATAGGGTATATTCTCTTTTTGAGTAAGGCTTTCCAAGTAGGATGTTAAAGCACGCCTATTGAAGACTTTTGTTAGTGGGTCTATTTTAGAACTCTGTTCTAGTTCTTTGACTTGAGTGCTTAAGTCTGTGATTATCTTGTTAGCTCTTGCTACTTCATTACTCATTTGCGTTTGAACGCTCATGAATTTTTCACTGATGGAAGGGAAGTCTATATGCATATCTCCACAATCTTCGACTGTTTGTTGGTGAATGCTCGCTAGCTCTTTAAAAATCCCATTTGTATCTTTATATGAGGAGAGACTTTTATTTGCAATCTCTTTATAAGTGTTACTAAACGCTTGTTTGGCATGTTCAGTAGAGTCTAAAGAGTTATCATTGATATTTTTAATTGTATTAACTGAGTTTTGAAGAAATGTAATAACTTGTTCTTTGGTAGCATTTTCTTGCATGTCAATATTGTCAAGAAGTTCGTCGTACATCTGCGTGACTAAAGATTTTAAGTCTTCTTTTTGCATAAAAATTCCCGTATAGTTTATATTTTGCCATTATACTGTTTTAAGCATAAAAAAAACTTTTGTTCTCTATTATTGTTTCCAGGATGTAACTA
>JAYEHI010000091.1:0-13053 GCA_034659455.1 Campylobacterota bacterium
TATCCTATAGATGGTGAAGATGGAACTTTAAAAACTCTAAGAGGACAGGAGTACTTTGATAAATATAAACAGATAATAAAAGATGAAATATTTGATGACTTGAATCTTTATTTAGATAAATTTAATCATAATATTAAAATAACAGATATTAAATTTGATGCATTTGAAAAAGAAACTTTTTTAGAGATTGAATACTTCAATGAACCTATTAAAAAATACACTCATTTTTTAAATGAAGCAAGGCTATCAGCTTTAGCTATTAGTCTGTATTTTGCAGTTATAAAAAAGCAATTTGATTTACTTACAGTAGGTAGCCTAAAGATATTGGTTTTAGATGATTTACTCATAAGTCTTGATATGAACAATAGATTAAGCCTTATAAAAATTTTACAAGATGAGTTTAGTGACTTTCAAATATTTTTCTTCACTCATGAAAAAGCTTTATTTGATTTAGTAAATGAAAAGATGACTTTAGCACCTTATGAAATATATGTAACAAAAAAAGATGATTATGAAATGCCATTTATAAAACAATCAAAATCACTATTAAAACAAGCAATATATCAAAAAGATACTCAAAATTATGGGTGTAGTGCAAATCTACTAAGACAATTTACAGAAAAATTACTGTGTGAATATTTGCCTACAGAGCTAACAATTGGTACGAAATGTAAAAAACTTAATTTAGATGCTCTACTAAATAAAGCAATATCATTTGAAGATACTAAAGCAGCCAATCGAAATCAAGAAATAGTAGATATATTTACAAAATTAAAGACATTTAAGAAGATTCTATTAAATGATGCTTCTCATTACAGCAGTACTGATATTTTCAAAGCAGAACTTGAAGAGGCTATTGAAGCATTAGAAATATTGCAAGAAAAAACTTAAATATACTGACAGGCAAATAAAAAAGAAAAAGAAAAGAAATAAAAAAAGAAATTGAAAGAATCCACCATTTATAGGGATTAAGTAGCTATATTGTTTCTTTTACTTTCTAAAAAATGTTGCTGTAATTCTAAAGATTATTAATAAAACTAACTTTTAGTAAAATTTAGCTAAAATAAATCCAATTATGCTAACTCAAGCAATCTGGAGAGATAATGGAAAATTACGGTGCTAGTAATATTAAAGTCCTTAAGGGACTAGAAGCTGTTAGAAAACGCCCGGGGATGTATATCGGTGATACTGGTCACCGTGGACTGCATCACCTAGTTTACGAGGTTATTGACAACTCTATCGATGAGGCTATGGCTGGACACTGTGATACTATCACCGTAACATTGACAAAAAATGGAACCTGTAAAGTTTCAGATAACGGTCGTGGTATTCCTACAGATATGCACCCAACAGAGGGTATGAGTGCAGCAACTGTTGTTTTAACAGTTCTTCATGCTGGTGGTAAGTTTGATAAAGACACTTATAAAGTCTCTGGAGGACTTCATGGTGTTGGTGTCTCTGTTGTAAATGCACTTTCAGCTGACTTACACATGACTATTCACCGTAATGGTGAGATTCATGAGCAGGATTTTAAAGCGGGTATTCCTCAGCAAGCTTTAGAAGTTACTGGGACTACACGTAAAACGGGTACGACTATTGAGTTTGCAGCTGATCCATCTATTTTCACTGAAACTATCACTTTTGAATATGAGTACCTCTCAAAACGTTTTAAAGAGTTAGCATACCTAAATCCATTTATCACTATCAAGTTCAATGATGAGAGAACAGGAACTAAAGAGGCATATCACTTTGAGGGTGGTATAGCTCAGTATGTTTCAGATATGAACAAAAAAACTACAGTAGCAGATGTTTATTCATTTACTGGAAAAGTAGAAGATATCGAGTTTGATATCGCTCTTATGTATAACGATGCTTATGAAGAGAAGCTAGCCTCTTTTGTAAACAACATTAGAACTCCTAACGGTGGTACACATGAGGCTGGTTTTCGTGCGGCGTTAACACGTGTTATCTCTAACTATAACTCTAAAAATGGGGCAGCAAAAGAGAAAGATGTGAAAATTTCTGGTGATGATGTACGTGAAGGTCTTATCGCTATTGTCTCTGCTCGTGTTCCAGAGCCTCAGTTTGAGGGTCAAACAAAAGGTAAACTTGGAAACACTTATGTGCGTCCTTTAGTTCAAAAGGCAACAGGTGAAGCGCTTAACAAGTACTTTGAAGAGAATCCTATTCAAGCTAAGGCAATAGTCTCTAAAGCGCTTGCAGCCGCACGTGGTCGTGAAGCAGCGAAAAAAGCGAGAGATTTAACTCGTCGTAAAGATGTTATGAGCGTTGGAACACTCCCAGGAAAACTAGCTGATTGTCAAAGTAAAGACGCTAGCATTTGTGAGTTATATCTGGTGGAAGGGGACTCAGCGGGTGGTTCTGCTAAGATGGGTCGTGATAGAGTTTTTCAAGCTATCTTACCACTTAAAGGTAAGATTTTAAACGTTGAAAAAGCGCGTTTAGAAAAAGTTCTAAAATCTGATGAAATTACAAATATGATTACAGCTATGGGTTGTGGTATAGGTGAGGAGTATAAGGAAGAGAAGCTTCGTTATCACAAGCTAGTTATCATGACCGATGCGGATGTTGATGGATCTCACATTCAAACGCTTCTGCTTACTTTCTTTTTTAGACATTTTCGTGATATTGTTGAAAAAGGGTATCTTTATTTAGCACAGCCACCACTCTATCGTTACTCAAAAGGTAAGAAAAAAGAGATTTATTTTAAAGATGATAGAGAGATGAATGATTTTCTCATTGAAAATGGTGTTGAATCCTTAGGAATGGAGAGTGTTGGTCATAACGACCTAGTTTCATTCTTTAAAATGGTAGATCACTATGCTGGTAGTTTATCAGCACTTGATAGAAGATACTCTTTAGTAAAACTTATTCGTCATTTTATAGAAAACCCAGATCTGATTTCTCTTGGAGCTAAAGATTTATACTCTAAAGTTGAAGAGTTTTTAAACTCTATTAACAACAATATTCTTACTAAAACAGTTGATGAAGAATCAAATGTAATTCATATATTTGTTCAGACTGAAGATGGTATGGAAGAGCTTCTTATCAATGATGAGCTATTTAGTGCACCTCACTTCACAGAAGCAAACTTCGTATATGAGAAGATACAGGAGTGGGAATTAAATTTTGATAATGATATTATAGTAGAGTTAGAAAATATAAAAGAGTACGCGAAAAAAGGTTCATACATTCAGCGTTACAAAGGTCTTGGTGAGATGAATCCAGAGCAACTTTGGGAGACGACCATGACTCCTGAAAATCGTGTTCTACTTCAAGTAACGATAGAAGACGCTGAAGTCGCTTCAGACGCGTTCACCCTTTTTATGGGTGATGAAGTTGAACCACGCCGTAATTACATAGAGACGCATGCAAAAGACGTAAAGCACCTAGACGTCTAGTATTTAAAGCATATGCTACTTCCACAAACACTAGAGAGAGAGTATCGTTTTAAGTTAGCACTTAGAATGGGACTCCCTATCTTTGCTCTTATAATCGCTCTTATTTCACACACTCTTATAGAAAATTATGCAACACTGCAACCCTCATTTTACATAGAAGCCATCATACTACTAGTTTTTAGCATCTACTTTTTTTTATATCTCATATATAATGGCTATGATGTAAAAATAACTGACGATGTCAGTAAAACTTTCACTCGTGAATATCTCTATAAGTACCTCAATAAAAAACTAGAAGCCGATAATGACTATACATTAATACTCATCAGTATTGATAACTTAGATGACATTAACATGCAGTATGGTATAAAAAATGGAGACAAGGTTTTAAAAAAAACCGCTCTATGGATAGCTGCTTATTTAAAAGCCCAAGGCATAGAAAACTTTCCTCTAGGACATATAAAAGGGGGAGATTTTATTCTTGGAGTTAAGGGTCTAAAAAAAAAGTACGAGACTATTTTAGAGTTAATGTACCTTAAGTCAAGCGAGTTTCAAGTTAATGATATAGAGGTGAAAATTTCTGGAGCTATTAGCGATAGCACTTATTCAAAAGAGCTTGATTATATTATAGAAAATCTTTTTGAAATTCAAGAAGAGAAAAGAAACTCTAAAAGCTTAGAAAAAGAAGAATTGACTCCTAATGAAATTGAGTCATATGTAATAAATGCAATTGACAAAAGAAAGATACTAATAATGACTCAAGACGTATTTGAAGATGGAAAAGTGGCATTTAAGGAGTGTTTTATAAAACTAAAAACACCAAACGATAAGTTAATATTTGCCAAAACATACACAAAGGTCATTAAAAAGCTTGGTTTAAACATAGAATATGATTTAATGGTTTTAGAGTCCATACTCCTAAATAATGATATAGACAAAAGCATAACTTATGCGATTAATATCTCCCCCTCTTCACTGAGAAATGAGAGGTTTTTGGCTAAAACAAAAGAGCTTACCCAAAGTAGTAAGATGAAGCTTATGTTTGTGTTGAGCGAAACGGAGTATTTTAGTCATGTAAGTCGCTTTAATGGGGTAATCAACTCTTTAAAAAATCATGGCATATCTATAGTCATAGATAGACTTGGATCAATCCATACTAGCTTTTTGTATTTAAGAGAACTTGATATCGATGTAGTACGATTTGATAACTACTACTCAAGTGAGAATAAAATGAGAGAAAACCTCAGTATATTAGATGGTTTCACTCTTATAGCGCATCAAAAAAAAATAAAAACGTGGATTAAAAACATTGAGACAGACGAGAGTGCAGCATTGTCTAAAAGCATTAAGATTGATTTTCTTCAAGGTAAAGAGTTTTCAACTTTAGAAAAAATCTATGAAAATTAGGTGACTCTTCTTTTTAGCCAAAGAGTAGCATCTTCATAAGTAGTAAAACGACCAAGCATTTGAGCTTCATAGGCTTCATGTAAGAGTTCTGAAAACTCTCTAGAGGGTTTTAGACCAAGCTTTATTAAGTCTCTTCCATGTAAAATTTCACTAGCTTTAGTATTGAGTATCCCTAGCTCCTTAGCTCTTGTTTTGAGTTTAAGAATTAAGTTTTTATCTTTTTTGGGAGTTACGGCATTTACAATTGATAAGTATCTCTCTAAGTGTAATATGCTCGCTAATTTGTATAAATGATAATCATCGTATTTGTAGATATTGAGATAATTTTGATTCTCTTTAAGTAATGTTAGCTCTTTTATAAGTTCTTTTTTATTGCTTAGTAGATGAATGAAGTTTAACATATCACTCTGTGAGAGATGATATGTTAGAAGCGAGAGCATAATAGTTATATTTTTTTTGTTTGGAAGAGTAGAGGAGTGAAAATCTAGATACTCCATGGTTTGAGTAAACTCTTTTGTAGAGATATTAGAGAGCTCTTTAAAGTATGAAAATCCACCCAAATCTTTAAGAAGCAAAAAACCAAGAGAGGGCTTTTTACTTTTTAGAAGAAGTTTGGCTATCTCCTCATAGACTCTCTCTTTTGCAAGTTCATTTAAAAAATTTTCTTTTATCATCACTTCGCATTTTATAAAAAGGCTCTTATCCAAAGAGAAGCGAAATCTAGCGCAAAACTGGACAGCTCTTAAAATGCGAAGAGGGTCCTCTTCAAACTTTACAATGTCAACAGCTTTAAGAACTCTGTTTTTTAAATCGATTTGACCATTAAAAGGGTCTAAAATCTTTTTCTCTATTACGTCATAACCTATGGCGTTTATAGTAAAGTCACGTCTTGAGGCTGCAGTTGTAAAATCAAGTCTTGCATCTGTTTGTATACTGAAACCTCGATGCCCTTGTGCTGTTTTACTATCTTTTCTAGGAAGGGAAAAGTCAATATCTAAATCTTCAAACTTTAACTTACAGACTCCAAAACTCTTTCCAACACTGTTAACATCCCCAAACTCTTCTACTATTTTTTCTAGTTTTGAGAGTGAATCAATGCCATAAAGCTCAATATCTATGTCTTTTGAGTCAATATGAAGTAAAAAGTCTCGAACATATCCACCAACTATAATAGGTTTTATAGCAAAATAGTTTAGTTTTTCAAATATAATATTTAATTTATTTGGATAATCAATCATTTTATAACTTTTTGTAAGGATTTATTTTAAAAATTTAAAAAATAATTTTTAGATTATTCTTTGAATTTTAAAATGTAAAAAATGATTTAAACTAATTTGTTGGTTGTCATAGTTTTCATTTAAGCAAAAGTATATCACTTATTTTACAATACTCTTATATTTATTTGGGTATAATCGCGAAAATTTTTCCCCAAGGAAACACCCTATGCAAAAAATTAGAAACATTGCCGTTATCGCTCACGTTGACCACGGTAAAACTACACTGGTTGATGGACTCCTAGAGCAGTCTGGAACATTTGCTTCTCACGAACAACACGATGAGAGAGCTATGGATAGCAATGACTTAGAAAAAGAGCGTGGTATCACGATTCTTTCTAAAAATACAGCCATTCGCTATAAAGATCACAAGATTAACATTATCGATACTCCGGGTCACGCCGATTTCGGTGGAGAGGTTGAGCGTGTTCTTAAGATGGTTGATGGCGTTTTAGTTTTAGTTGATGCTTATGAGGGTGTTATGCCACAGACTAAGTTCGTTGTTAAGAAAATGCTTGCTCTTGGTAAAATGCCAATTGTTGTAATTAACAAGATTGATAAGCCTTCTGCTGAGCCAGATCGCGTTGTTGATGAGATGTTTGATCTGTTTGCGGATATGGGTGCAACAGATGAGCAACAAGATTTCCCTATTATTTATGCAGCTGCACGTGATGGTATAGCGAAGATGGACATGGGTGAAGAAGATGGAAACTTTGAGTGTATCTTTGAAACAATTATTGAACATGTTCCAGAGCCAGAGGGTGATGCTGCTAATCCACTTCAGTCTCAAGTATTTACACTTGATTATGATAACTATGTAGGTAAAATAGGTATCAGCCGTATCTTTAACGGTACAGTAAAAAAAGGCGACAACGTTATGCTTGCAAAAGCTGATGGTGAGATGGTAAAAGGTAAGATATCTAAGCTTATCGGTTTTCATGGTCTTAACCGTATGGAGATTGACCAAGCTGAAGCTGGTGATATCGTAGCGTTTGCTGGTATGGAGACTGTTGATGTTGGTGATACTGTTGCTGATGCACAAAATCCTGTAGCATTAGATCCTATGCACATTGAAGAGCCAACTCTTACTGTTGTATTTGCTGTAAATGACTCTCCACTTGCTGGTCAAGAGGGTAAACACGTTACTTCAAATAAACTTCGTGAGCGTTTAGAGTTTGAGATGCGTACAAATGTTGCGATGAAGTTAGAGACTGTTGGTGAGGGTAAATTTAAAGTATCAGGTCGTGGTGAGCTTCAGATTACTGTTCTTGCTGAAAACATGCGTCGTGAAGATTTCGAATTTTCTATCTCTCGTCCAGAAGTTATTACTAAAGAGATTGAAGGCGTAAAATGTGAGCCATTTGAGCACCTTGTTATCGATGTTCCTGAAGATCTTTCAGGTGGTGTCATTGAGCGTCTTGGTAAAAGAAAAGCTGAGATGAAGTCTATGCTTCCAATGGGTCAAGGTTTCCAACGTATAGAGTTTGAAATCCCAGCTCGTGCACTTATCGGTTTCCGTGGACAGTTCTTAACTGACACTAAAGGTGAGGGTGTTATGAATCACTCTTTCTTAGAGTTTAGACCATTTAGTGGTGGGGTTGAGTCTCGCTCATACGGTGCACTTATCTCTATGACTGATGGTGAAACACTTGCTTTCTCACTTTTCTCTATTCAAGATCGTGGTGTTCTTTATATCGGTGTTCAGACTAAAGTATACGAAGGTATGATTATTGGTGAGCACTCACGTCAAAATGACCTTGTTGTTAACCCTATTAAAGGTAAAGCACAGTCAAACGTACGTTCAAGTGGAGCTGATGAAGCTATTAAACTTGTTCCAGCTCGTGACATGTCACTAGAGCGTGCTCTAGAGTGGATCGAAGATGATGAGTTACTTGAAGTTACTCCTAAAAACATCCGTATACGTAAAAAATTCTTAACTGAAAATGAGCGTAAACGTAACTCTCGTAAATAATCTTTAGATCAATTACAAATATCCTTTTGGATGTTTGTAAAACTCTCACTAACCTCCTTATCAACGAAACTTACTTTTAACTCACTAATTAGTGTTACCATACACACTAAATTTTACAAAGGATGATTTTATATTTACCAAAGAACAGACACTACTTATTAAATTTGCAGAAGATATGCAAAACTGCAAGTCAAACATCGAAAAAAACATTGTTTTAGAGAACTTGGTATGTTCTGTCGTAGGCTCAGAATTTTGCTCAGTCTGGATATATGATGAGAGCAGATCTATTTTAGTGCGAAAGAGAACAAACCTTCACCTAAGAGAACTCTCCACCAATGTCAAAAAAGGTGTTATATATAAGGCTTTTTTGACAAAAGAGTCAGGTGTATATAACAATCTCAGAACAGAGCTCGAGTATGTAGACACAATTGATAATCCAGATCGTATTGAGATGAAGTCAAAAATAATTCTACCCCTTATAAGTGGAAACAGATTGGTCGGCATTGCAACAGCGTACTCATCAGTGGATAGTGGAAAAGATTTTAGTAAAAATGATACACTTTTATTTAAGGCCATAACACCCTATTTAGTCTCAAGTGTTTTAGATATGAGTGTGTATAGAGGTATTGATCGCCGTAAAGGCTCAAGAGCGATAGAGGGTAGCATTGTAGATGATGTACAAAAACTCCAAGAGAAACAGAGTGAATTACAAGAGCCTAGTGAGTATATGAATTACGTCTCAAGTATAGTTCACGATATAAGAACACCTGCTAACTCTCTGTATGGTTTTTTAGATCTTTTAGAAGAGAAAATAGAAGACTCAAGACTTAAGCAGTATGTGAGTAATGCAAAAGAGTCCGCTAGTTTTATAAATGATTTGACCACTTCTATCTTAGACAAAGCATCAGGGAGTGGTGAGGATGAGTCGGGGGTAGAGCCAGAGATGGTTAACTCCGCACTGTTTTTCTCAAAAATATCTGAAATATTTGTCTCTAACATGAATACAAAGAGAATCAGTTTCAATGTTTACATAGATCCATTAATGCCTAGAGAGATCAAAGTCGAGTCTCTAAAGCTAAAAAGAATCATAATGAACCTGATTGGCAACGCCTATAAGTTCACTCCAACTCACGAGTGTATAGAGTTTTCGGTTCGTTATAAGCCAAAAGATAAAAAGATTCATATTTTTGTAAAAGATAGTGGCATAGGGATAGCAAAAGAGAACCAAACGGCAATCTTTGAGGCCTTTAGACAGGCTGAGGATGACACAAGTGCTAAATATGGTGGTCACGGTTTAGGACTGGCTATCTGTGCTAGATACGCTAAAGATTTGGGCGGAAAACTTAGTATAGATAGTGAGTTGGGGGAGGGAAGTACATTCTATTTTGACATTCCTACTCATACAGAGCTTGTAGAGCCTATATTTCAACCTCTAAAGAACGATAATTTGAATATTGTTATTTTAATGGATAGCCTAAATAGCTGTAGTTCATATAACATAGTAAGATACCTAGTGAGAATGGGAGTAAGAAAATCGCAAATAAAAGCGATAAGCACTCCCTCAGATATCGATAAGAGCACTACTCACTTAATCTCTTTTCAGGGTAAATTGTATGATGAGACAATATCTCTGTGCGAAGAGAAAGAGATACCAATATTGGTAGTTGAAGAGGAGCTCTTTTCCATAGATACCGATAAGAGTGAAGATTCGCAACTTGTCATCTCCCAGTATGGCTATTTCGCAGATCATCTCTATTCGTTTATAGATACAAAGAGTCTCCCTAGGGTTTTAATAGTAGATGATAGCAACATCAGTGTTGTACTTATTAAAAACATACTCATTGGCGAGCATTGCGAGCTAGAGACTGCAGGTAGTGGGGAAGTGGCGTTAGAGCTCATCACTAACTCTATAAAGAGTCAAAGACTCTATAGTGTCATCTATCTGGACAATTATATGGATGGAATGAGGGGTGATGAAGTCGTTAGTAGACTGCGTTATATGGAAAAAATCAGCGGTGTAAAAAGAGCAACCGTTGTCTCCACATCGGGTGATGTGAATGATAAAAACGGCGACTATGACTCTTATGCTGGAAAACCATTTCGAAAAGACGAGATACGAAGTATTTTTACTGAGGCGATTAAGAGTTAATTTTTAACAAACATAGGAGTGCTTGATAAAAGTTCTGTTAAAGACTTCCTTGATTCATTGTCATCAAAAGAAGCTATAACCACTTCTGTATCAACCTTATCGTGAGCGGTTGATGCGAATAAAGTCGATTTATTCTTATTGAAAAAGCCAAGCACATGTGGGGTACAAGATAGAACTTTAGTCTAGCAAATATCTGCATATCCGTTTTTCAAGCCAATATTCTGGTTTAAAAAGGGTTCCTCCTATAAACCCAACATGTCCACCTTTTTGCGTTAACTCTAGTTCTACGGCACTTGAGAGTTCGCTCTCTTGGGGAATGACCTCTTTTGACATAAAAGGATCATCTTCAGAGTGGATGATGAGTGTTGGTGTTTGAATATCTATTAGATACTGTTTGGAGCTAGATTTTGTATAGTAGTCTTGTGCGGATTCAAAGCCATGTATAGGAGCGGTATAGGCTCCATCAAACTCCCAAAAAGTTTTGAGCTTTTTGATATCTTGGCGTTTAAGATTTAGGAGGGAGTTCATATCGTGTTTGTCGTACTTCTTATCTAAGGCTCTGTTTAAGTCTTTGACTAATCGATGCTGATAGTAGCGTGAAAAGCCTCTGTTCATTCTGTTTGAGCAGACGTCAAGTCGCATAGGAGGTGATACTGCGACAGCCTTGTCTATAAGAGAGTCTCCTTGTACTTCTCCTAGAAGTTTTAAGAGCATATTTGCTCCTAACGAGTAACCAACTCCGTAGAGCTTTGAGTCGGGAAACTCCTCTTTGAGACTTCTTAAAAACTCTAAGGCATCACCACTATCACCACTATGGTAGGAGCGTGGAAGGGAGTTGTCTACACCAGTACAGCCTCGAAAATGCATCACTACGGAGTCAAAACCATTTTTATGCAACTCCTCTACAACACCCTCTATATAGGGTGATTTGTAAGAGCCGGCGAGTCCATGAAAGAGAATAACAAGGGGTGTGTTATCTTGGCGGGTGTTAGTTTTATGCCAGTAACACTCTAAGAAATCTCCATCGCTTAGTGAGAAGTTTTTTATAGAGAAGGAGATATTCTTCTCTCTTCTAAAGAGGGAGGAGTAGATGGTCTGAGTGTGGGAGTTACCGAGTCCAAAAGCTGGTTTAAATGTGTTCATAAAAAAGTGTAACATGTTTTTGATTTAGATTTAATATCTAAGTGCTATAATCATAAACTTATAATTAAACTTGGAGTTCAACTATGATAAATAGAAAAAAAATATATAATCCCGACTCGACTGAAAATGTAAACGATAGAAAGGTTTTTGGTGGGGATCCAACGGGAATATTTGAGCTCAATAACATTAAGTACCAGTGGGCATATAATCTTTGGGAGATGATGCTCAACAACACATGGTTCCCTAAAGAGGTCGATATGACTCGTGATGTGAACGACTATAAACAACTTACGGGAGCTGAAAAGACGGCTTATGACAAAGCTCTTTCACAGCTGATTTTTATGGACTCTCTCCAAACAAACAACATCATAGATAACATAAACCCGTATATCACCTCTCCAGAGATTAACCTTATTTTGGTTCGTCAGAGTTTTGAAGAGGCTCTGCACTCTCAAAGCTATGCGGTAATGGTTGATAGTATCTCAACAAACTCAGAAGAGATATATGAGTTGTGGCGTAGAGATATGATGCTTAAGGGTAAAAATGACGCTATTGCTAGGGTTTATACACAATTAGCACAAGAGCCAAGTGAGACAAACTTTGTGAAGGCATGTTTTGCAAATCAAATTTTGGAGGGTATCTATTTTTATAGCGGGTTTACTTACATCTATACATTGGCTCGCTCAGGAAAGATGCTCGGGAGTGCGCAGATGATTCGTTTCATTCAGCGCGATGAGGTAACACACCTTGTACTTTTCCAAAACCTCATAAACACCCTTAAAAAAGAGCGTCCAGACCTCTTCACAGAGGAGCTTAAAGCCGAAGTCATAGAGATGTTTAAAGAGGCGGTAAAGCTTGAAACTGAATGGGGAAAATATATCACTCAGGGTCAGATTTTAGGTCTTACTGATGATATTGTTGAGCAGTATATTCAGTTTTTGGCAGACGACAGACTTACGTCTGTTGGATTTGAGAAGCTTTATAACGTTGAAAACCCTATTAAGTGGGTGGATGACTTTGCTAAGTTTAACGACCAAAAAACAAACTTCTTTGAAGCTACAGTAACAAACTACTCTAAAGGAAGTCTCTCTTTTGATGATGACTTTTAGACCTAGCGTTTAAGTCCATCCTCGGATATACTTTTGGAGTTTACTATCACAACACTATATTCCCTCTCGTTTGTTACCACAAGCGATTATGATACAAACTTACAAACACTACTAGGGCTCCTAAAAGAGACACCCCAAGACTCAATAGTAGTAGCGCATGAAGTCTCTCTTACGGGCTTTGATTATGATAATCTTGAAGCTGCAACAGCATTTGCTCAAAATGCCATAAGAGAGTTGAAAAAATCCTCCATAAATAGAACAGTTATTTTGACGATGCTCGAGAGACGAGAGGGCGAAGTCTATAATTTTGCCAAAATTTTTCACAATGGCGAAGTGGTTTATGAGCGAGCTAAGGCGAGACTCTTTCGTTTTGGAGATGAACATAAGTTCATGAGTGAGGGAAGCGATAGTGAGTTTAAGATAGTAGAGGTTGGTGGTGTGAAGATAGCCCTACTTATCTGTTTTGAGCTGCGTTTTAAAGAGCTCTGGAAGATGGCTGAGGGAGCGGATATTATAGCAGTTCCTTCTTGGTGGGGAGTTTTAAGAACCGAGCATTTTAAAGCTTTGACTCAAACAC
>JAYEHI010000092.1:0-2646 GCA_034659455.1 Campylobacterota bacterium
AATTACTGTGAAGCTAACTACTGCTCAGAGTGTTACAACTATCTCTGCAACTATTTTTGACGATGGTGTGAAACGTATCGTAGCGATTGATGGTTTTGACATAGAAGTTGCTTTAAAAGGTGACATGCTACTCTTTAAAAACAGTGACGTACCTGGTGTTATAGGAAGTATTGGTACAACACTTGCAAAACACAATGTAAATATTGCAGATTTTTCACTTGCTAGAAACGATAAGTCGCAAGCTTTAGCGGTTATTTTGGTAGATAATAGTGTCGATGATACAACACTAAGTGAACTAGCTTCACACGATGCTTGCTTAAGCGTTAATTATGCAAGACTATAATAGATAATTTTTAAACTTTATCCATTTTAAGCTTCCTTTAGGAAGTTTAATTTCTCCTTTAACTTTTTCTCTTTATTAATAAAGCACTTTTTAAATAAGATATACTTAATATAATTATAAATATCTTGACATTATGCACATATGTTCGTTATAATTTTGAACATATGTGCATAAAGGGGGATTGTATGAGTGGGAGAAAGAGGATAGATCGTAACATTGAAGAGGATTATAGCGGTGTCTGCTTTAAGCCTTGCGGTTATGATAGAAGCGAGTTAGAGAGAGTTGTCATCTTTGAAGATGAGATGGAAGCTCTGCGTTTAGCTGACAATGAAGGACTATACCAGCAAGAGTGTGCAGATAGAATGGAGATTTCGCGAACAACCTTTGCGAGGCTCGTTGAGTCTGCTAGAAAAAAGATAGCTGATGCGCTTGTAAACAAAAAAGCGATTCGTGTTCAGTATAGAGAAGATTAAAGGAGAAGATATGGAGTTTAAAGTAAGAACGCTGCAGCATATGCCTATACAGCTCTTTGCAGTCATTATGGGGCTGTCTGGTTTTGCGATAATGCTTGCAAAGGCTTATCATATTATAGGTATGCCTTATTGGATTTATAAGGCTGTTCTGTTTGCAGATACGATACTTTTTTTAGTGATATTTACAGCCTATATGTTTAAGATAGCTATCTATTTTGAGGCAGTGAAAAAAGAGTTTTATCACCCTGTGAAGAGTTCATTTATGGCGGCTATATCCATTAGTTTCTTACTACTAAGCATAGCTTTTTATGATTATAATCCTCTTCTCTCTATACTACTGTGGTATATTGGAATGCCTCTACAGTTGATGTTTACTCTCATAATACTGAGGTACTGGATACACAATGATCTAAAAGTAGTGCATAGTAACCCAGCATGGTTTATTCCCATAGTTGGTAATGTACTTGTGCCTATCATTGGGGTTGACGCAGCACCCATCTATGTATCGCTCTTTTTCTTCTCACTTGGGCTCTTTTTTTGGATAGTGCTCTTTACCATCACGATGAATAGAATCATTTTTCACCATCAGTTGGCGAAGAAGTTTATACCAACTTTTTTTATCTTTATAGCACCACCTGCAGTTGCTTTTGTGAGTTACTTTAGGATTACGGCTGGAAGCATTGACATGTTGAGTATGTTTTTGTACTCCATCGCTCTTATAACACTCCTACTTTTGCTCTTTATGATAAAGATGTATGACACAAAGGAGTTCTTCATCTCTTGGTGGGCATACACTTTCCCACTCGCTTCTATCTCTATTGCTACGTTGATGCTTGAGATGGTATTTCATAATCTTTTTACTTACACTCTATCGGTAGGTCTGATTATTTTAACAACTTTAGTCGTAGGTTTTGTAGCCTATAAAACATTTAGAGCTTGTAGAGCTCAACAAATTTGTGTTTCGGAGGAGGGATGATGAATAGTAAGTTATCACTATTAGTAGGTATGGCGTTAGGTTTTGTAGCGAGTGTTTTTGTATTAGGAACTGTGTTTAAAGTGGCAGCACCTACTATATTTTTTAAGGAGGTGAAATCTTCATACAGTTTTGACTCAACTGTGGAGCTTATAGAGAAGAGAATAGATGCACAAAAGGGTTGGCATGTTACAACGACTATTGACCAACAAGCGGAGGTGCTTGCCCATGGCGGAGAGGACGTTGGCAAGGTGAAGATCATCAAGTTTTGTAACGGTGAACTCTCAGGAGAGATGCTGAGTGCTGATGAGAGTAAGTTTATGGCAAACAAGATGCCGCTAAGCATTGCTGTTTATGAGAAGAGTAGTGGCAAGGTTGTCATAGGACTCTCTAATGGCTACTTTATGGCAAGACTTTTTGCTGGGAGTAGAGAGGGTGAGATTATGGAGAGAGTAATAACGGATATGGAGAGTATTTTAAGTTTCACACACTTTAGGTACACCATATTTTAAGGAGAGTAGATATGACACTTGAGACTCCTTTGAGGCATTTAAGACATTTTGTATTTATATATATAGATGGTTTTAGAAACATGACGACGGGAAAAGTTTTATGGAAGATTATAGCATTTAAATTTATCGTATTTATTTTGATAATGAAGCTTTTTTTCTTTCCCAACTTTTTAAAAACAAACTTTAGTACAGATGAAGAGAGATCAACTCATGTACTACAAAATTTAACACAAGGAAATAGATAATTATGGAAGAAAATTTAGTCGATTGGTCGCGTGCTCAGTTTGCACTCACTGCTCTATATCACTGGCTGTTTGTACCACTTACACTCGGGCTCTCTTTTAT
>JAYEHI010000093.1:0-13033 GCA_034659455.1 Campylobacterota bacterium
AAAGAGGGGAATGTTCCCAAGTCTCAAGACGCTTCTGGAGTTATCACTCTTTTTATCGCCATTTTAGCGATTTTAATGCTTTTTCCATTTATGGCTGATCATATGCTTAAGCTCTTTAAGTACTACTTCTCTTTAGTTGGAATGCCCCTAGACAGAGTCTTTATGGTCGATATAGCGATAGTGACTATTAGAGAGACTCTTCTTATGGTTCTGCCATTGGCTATCGCAGTAGCTATAGCGGGTATTATAGCCGCTCTTTCACAGTTTGGATTTCTTTTCACTACTAAGGCGATTGTGCCTGACTTTAAAAAGATAGACCCTATTAAGGGAACTAAAAACCTTTTTTCCATGAAGAAAATCATAGAGGGCGTAAAGATAACCTTTAAGGCATTTACAACCTTGGGTGTTGGTTTTATCTTTTTCTTTTTCTTTATAGAGGAGCTGCCTACAGTTGCTCTGTTTGGTTTAGCAGATCAGCTTGAGTGGCTCAAAGATAAGATGATTATTATCGCTTTGGTTATGCTACTTATCATCTTTGTATTTGCCATTATTGACTTAATCATAGTCAGAAAACAGTACTTCGATGGTTTGAAGATGTCAAAGCAAGAGGTCAAAGATGAGATGAAGAATATGGAGGGAGATCCTCTAATCAAGTCAAAAATCAGACAAAAGCAGATGGAGATGGGACGCCAACGCATGATGGCGGAGGTTCCAAATGCCGATGTAGTGATAACCAATCCAACACACTATGCTGTGGCCATCAAGTATGACGCTGAGACTTCAAGTGCACCGATGGTTATAGCCAAAGGAATGGACAACATGGCACAGCAGATCAAAAAAGTAGCTCGTGAAAATGAAGTACATATTATCCAAAATCCCCCACTTGCAAGAAGCCTTTATGCAGATGTAGAGATTGACAAGCCCATACCTGAAGAGCTATTTGCCGCCGTTGCTGAAGTTTTGGCATATGTTTATAAGATGAATAAAAAATAGTATATAATTACATCAAAAAAGTAGATATGCAGATACCCATAGATAAAATTTCACAAGCAAAACATATACTACTTATATGCGATAACTCATCATTTGGTGTTGCGAGTGCACTCTATACTTATGTGCTGACTCTACACAAAAAGGTCTCTATCTCGAGTGCAATAGCTATTGAGAAGAGGTTAAGCTTCATGCCATGGTACGATAAAGTAAGATGTAGCTCTTCTAGTTCTGCAGACTTAGTTATCGAAGTTGAAAATGATATAGGCATTTTTTTTGACTTACTTGATAAAGATGAAATCAAGATCAATAAAAAGATGGCAACTGCTCTCTATGGAGCTCTTTTGATGAAGTATGATTTTTTTAAGAGTAGTGAGTGTGATGGCATGGTTTTTGCTTGGGCTAGTCAATTAATAGCCCTTGGTGCTGAGTATAAAACATGTAGAGAGTACCTGCAAAAAAGAGAGTCTCTCTCAAGCATACGACTAAAAGCGACTCTTTATAAAACGCTTCTCTTAAAAGAGAATGCCACTCAAGCAGAGCTCTACATAAGTGATGAAGAGTTGAAAGCTTCAGGCTCTTACATAGAGGATGTTTATCCAATTATGAAAGAAGTTTTAAATATAGTAAATGTAGAAGAAGTCACACTTATAAAAAGTGATGAAAACAGTAAAATAGTTAAACAATTAAAGGAAATATAATTTGAAAAAAAATAACAACGGCTCATTTGGTCTACTCTTAATCTTAGCACTACTCATAGGTGGCGTGTTATTTGTCTATTTTTCTGCAATGTTTGAACGAAATGCTCCTAGAGTTGTACTTGAAAGTAATGGTTTTTGGAATCTTAAAAAGTCATTGAGCCTAAAAATAGATGACGAGAGTGGTGTAAAAGCATATAAGATTTTGCTTAAAAGCTCAAAAGAGGAAAAAGTACTGCAGTACGAGCAGTTAATATCCCCTCAGACATCTTTAACTCTTGAAGTACAACCACCAAGAAGCGCTTATGCTATAAAAGATAAAGAGATAGAGATAATTGTAGAGACAAAAGATGTTAGTAAATGGAACTTTTTTGCAGGAAACGCGACCCGAGAAGTTTTTAAACTTGTAATCGACAAAAAAAGACCACAGCTAAATATAGTGAGTAACTCTTATAAAATTAGCCGTGGTGGCTCTGCTCTAGTCATTTTTAAACTGAAAGATCCAAACCTTGACGAGGTTTATATTCAAGGTAACAGAGATAAAAAGTTCATTCCGCAGCCATTTTATAAAGAGGGATACTACATCTCACTCTTAGCGTGGCCAGTGGTCGACAGTGAGTTTAAAGCTACGGTTATGGCTAAGGACAAGGCTGGTAATATTTCAAAAGCATACGTTCCACTCTACCTTAAAGAGAAAAACTATCGTATCTCAAAGATTAAACTTAGTGATAGGTTCCTTAAAGGTAAAATCGCTGACTTAGCTGAAGAGTTTGTCGAAACTCAGGGTGTAGACTCTTCGATAGAGCAGTTTAAAATCATAAATGAAGACGTGCGTGCTAAAAATGAAGAGCTTATTCACTCTCTCGCTTCCGTAGTGAAAAATGAGCAAATAGATAGCTTTAAAATGAATAAAATGTACCCTCTAAAAAACGCGCAAGTTGTTGCAACCTTTGGTGATCATAGAAAGTACTTTTATGGCGGTGAAAAGGTGAGCGAGTCATATCATCTAGGTTTAGACTTAGCGTCAAACGCTATGGCAGCAATAAAACCTCAAAATGCTGGACAAGTTGTTTATAGTGACTTTAACGGACTCTATGGAAATATGCCAATGGTTCATCATGGGCTTGGACTCTATACACTTTATGGACACTGCTCAAGTGTAAAGGTCAATAGTGGTGAAAGAGTGATGAAAAAAGATGTTATAGCAAACACAGGAAAAAGTGGCTATGCTATGGGAGATCACTTGCATTTTGGCGTTTTGGTGCAAGGTATAGAAGTTCGTCCTCAAGAGTGGATGGATAAACAGTGGCTGAAACTAAATATAGAAGATGTAATTAAGAGTGCAAAAAAAGTTATAGATAGAGACTAAGGGGTTATTGAATGTATCAAACAACTATAAAAAAGAGTGTGGAGTTAGTTGGAATAGGTCTACATAAGGGTTCACCTGTAAAACTAAGACTAGAACCTCTTGAGTCAAATAGCGGCATAGTTTTTTATAGATCGGATGTTGATGTTTCTATTCCTCTTTTGCCAGAAAATGTAGTCGATACGAAGATGGCTACTGTGATAGGGAAAAATACTCATGTTATTTCTACCATAGAACATCTTTTATCAGCTGTATATGCTTATGGAATAGACAATTTAAGAGTTATAGTGGATGCTGATGAAGTACCAGTTATGGACGGAAGTAGTGCTAGTTACTGTATGTTACTAGATGAAGCAGGTATTAAAGAGCTAGACATACCTAAAAAAGTCATGCGTATTAAAAAAGAGGTAGAGGTAAAAGAGGGTGAAAAGTATGTAAGACTCTCTCCTTCTCCTGATTTACAGTATGACTTTACCATTAAGTTTCCTCATCCGCTTATTCAGAAACAGGATTTTATTTTGAAGTTTACAAAAGAGTCTTATAAAAAAGAGATCTCGCGAGCAAGAACATTTGGTTTTTTGCATGAGGTTCAGTACCTGCGTTCTAAGGGACTAGCTCTTGGTGGTTCACTTGAAAATGCCATTGTACTTGATGAGAAAAAGATTTTAAATCCTGAAGGGCTGCGCTATAAAGATGAGTTTGTGCGTCATAAAATACTCGATGCTATCGGCGATATGTCTCTTATAGGAATGAACTTTATAGGTAACTACGAAGCGATGGCAGGGAGTCATGACTTAAATCATAAGCTCACACTTGAACTCCTTAAAGATCCAGAAAACTATGAAGTAGTAGAGCTTGCTGGAGAGAAAACAAGAGAGTTAGAAAAAGCGTATGCTTAAAAAAGTAGATCTTCTTTTTATCACACTAACTTCACCTATTATGATAGGTATTTATGGAAACTCAAAGTTAATTGAAACTCTAGAGTCAGATGGGAAGAGTTCAGACGTGTTACCTCTTCTTTTTGAAGATATATCTACTCGCTATGAGGTTGAAAAACTTTTCTTTGTAAATGGACCTGGAAGTTTTATGGCTATAAAAGTGGCTTATATATTTTTAAAGTCCATAAGTATTTTAAAAAATATACCACTTTATGCAACAGATGCCTTTACTTTTAATAATAACGAACCTATAAAAGCCATAGGTAAGTTGCATTTCGTTAAAATTGCGTCAGAAATAAAAACTCTAAAATTAGAAAATGCACCAGAGGTCATATTTGAACTTCCTTCTGTGCTTGATTATAATGAGTTTAGCACAAACACAACGCCACTTTATATGATAGGTGCCGTTGGATAATTAGGAAATAATAATTGATAATAAGCGTACCTGCAACATCTGCAAACTTAGGACCCGGATTTGATTCTCTTGGTTTAGCGGTTGATTTAAGAAATAGAGTAGAATTTCACCCATCAAAATTTTTTAGTGTTAGCATTAAAGGCGAAGGCGAGAATAATCCGCGTTTAAAAGGGAATAATCTTTTTATTAGTATATTCAACGAGCACTATTCACGCCTAACAAAGAAAAAGCAAAATTTTAAATTCACTTTTTATAACTCCATTCCCATGTCTAGAGGTCTTGGAAGCTCTTCTGCCGTGATAGTTTCAGCCATCGCTTCAGCTCATGAAGCAGCCGGCATACGCGTCTCAAAACGCCGTATTTTAAATCATGCATTAGTTTATGAGTCTCATCCTGACAATATCACTCCTGCTGTAATGGGTGGCTTTAATGCCGCTACCATAGAGAAGAATAAAGTATTTTCTCAGCGTAAACATCTACCAGACTATCTTAAAGCTGTAGTCGTTATACCAAATAAGCAGATGAACACTTCAAAATCTCGTACTGTTTTACCTAAGTCATACTCTAAAGAGAATGCGATTTACAACCTTTCTCATACAGCATTAACGGTTGCGGCATTCTTTAATGAAGATTGGGAGATGTTAAAGTTGGCTGCACAAGACAGATTCCATCAAAAAGCGAGAATGAAAACACTTCCTGAACTCTTTGCAGTACAAAAAGTCGCTTATGAATCGGGTGCTTTAATGAGCACTCTTTCTGGAAGTGGAAGCACATTCTTTTCGCTTGTCTATGATGAAGATTCATCTATGATAGCTAATAAGTTTTCTCAAAAATTTCCAGACTTTAGTGTGAAAATTCTAGATTTTGATAATAATGGGCTGATAATAGAGCGATAAGCCTATTAAATAAAGTAAGATTAAGATATAATGGCGAAAATTTTTCATCAACCGACAAGAATGTGTATCTCGTGTAGAGGTAAAGATGTTCAGTCTAGCTTGCTTAGACTCTGTTGTGCGGATGGAAATATAAGTTTATTCGCTGGTAATGGAAGAAGTTTTTACTTCTGTTCAAATTGTCTAGAAGACGAAAAAAAACTCTCAAAAGCTCTTATGCGACAGTGTAGAAGCTCTAAGAGAGATGAACTTATGAACAAACTAAAGGAGATCATCACTGATGACAGATAAAGTTAGCGTTAGCGAAATTGCAAAAGAACTTGGAATAGCTTCTAAAGATGTATTAGAAAAAGCAAAGAGTATGGGTATTGAAGTAAAAGCGGCACAGAGTAAAGTTAGCATGGAACAAGCAGAAGGGATTGCGAACTATATTATGAATGGCGAAGATGAAAAACCAGCTCCTACTCCAAAACCTAAAGTTGTAAAAGCTAAGAGCGAGACTCCTAAAGAGGCTCCAGTTGTTGAAACTCCCGCAGAAGTTAAAGTTCAAGAAGAAGTGGCAGAAGTAAAAAGCGAAACTCAAGAAGAGAAAAAAGCACAAACAGCTCCAGAAGCACAAGAGACTAAGAGTATACCAGAAGAGACTAAAGAGGAGACACCAGCTCCTGTTGAGAAGAAACCTAAAACTACTCTCAAAGTTGTAACTCCAGCCGCTAGACCGGCTATAAAAAAATCTGGTTTAAAAATCGTTAAGAAGAAAAAGCCAAAAGTTGTAGAGAACTACGATCTTCCACAAAAACAAGCTTCTGTATCTTCATATGGGAAGATGAGTGCTGAAGTTTTAGAAGAACTTGCTAAAAAGAAGAAGAACAAAGGTTCATCAACAACTGCGAGAAAGCAAGATCAAGGTACGAGATTGGATATTTTCGGTGGATCTATGGCTGATGTATCTATGGATATGGACGACCAAGTTACACTTCTTGACTTAAATGCAACAGAGAGAGCTCCTCTTCCAGCAGAGGAACCAAGAAAACCTCGTACTCCAAAGCCAGCGGGTAGAAATGCTAACAAAAAGCAAGCTCCGCGTGGAAGAAAAGTACGTAAAGACAAACGTAAAAAATATACAAAAGCAGCTCAAGAGGATGAAATCATTACTCATGTAGAGATTCCTGAAGATATTCGTGTTTATGAGTTTGCAGAAGCACTAAACCGCCCAATGTCAGACATCATAAAAGTTCTTTTTGATCTAGGTATGATGATGACTAAAAATGACTTTCTTGGAAATGATGAGATTGAGATTCTTTCTGAAGAGTTTGAAGTTGAAGTTACAATAATCGATCCTAAAGATGAGTTTACTCAAGAAGTGGAAGATATTGAGGAAGATCCAGATGCGACTGAGCGTGCTCCGGTTATTACGATTATGGGTCATGTCGATCATGGTAAAACTTCACTTCTTGATGCTATTCGCGAAGCAAAGGTTACTGATGGCGAGGCTGGTGGAATCACTCAGCATATTGGTGCTTATACGATTGAGCAGCATGGAAAGCCTATTACATTTATAGATACTCCGGGTCACGCTGCATTTGGTCACATGCGTGAAAAAGGTACGGAGATAACTGACATTATTATTATTGTTGTCGCAGCGGATGATGGTGTAAAACCTCAGACTATCGAAGTTATCAAACTTGCTCAAGAGTCTGGTGCTCCTATCATTGTCGCACTTAACAAAATGGATAAAGAGACTGCACAACCAGATATGGTTAAGGGACAGATGGCTGAACATGGTATCAACCCAGTTGATTGGGGTGGAGATATTCCATTTGTACCAGTATCAGCAAAGTCAAACATGGGTATCGATGATTTACTCGAAGAGATTCTTACTACGGCTGAGATATTAGAGCTTAAAGCGAACGAAAATGCACTTGCAAAAGCTGCTGTTATAGAGTCCTCTTTAGAAAAAGGTCGTGGTCCAGTAGCTACGGTTATCGTTCAAAACGGTACTCTTAAAGTTGGAGATTATGTTGTGTGTGGCGCAGCTTATGGTCGTGTTAAAGCGATGATGGATGAGCATAATAAGCAGGTTAAAACACTTGCTCCTTCTCACACGGCGGTTGTGGCTGGACTTAATGAAGTTCCAGCCTCTGGTGAAATTATGACTGTAATGAGTAGTGACAAAGAAGCAAAAGCTTATGCTCTTAAACGCCACGAATACGATAGACACAAAGAGTTGTCTATCTCTACGAAATCTTCATTAGATGATATGACTGCTATGATCGCGGAGGGCAAACTCAAGTCTCTTAAAGTCGTACTTAAAACAGATGTTCACGGTACACTTGAAGCGATTAAAACGTCTATAACAGCACTTAGAAACGATGAAGTTAAAGTTAATATCATCTCTAGCGGTGTTGGTGGAATCACAGAAAATGATGTTGAACTTGTAAATAACTCAGAAAACTGTGTTCTTCTTGGATTTAACGTTCGTCCAACTGGTGCCGTGAAAGCGTCTGCGAAACAAAAAGGTGTTGAGATTAAAACATACTCGATTATCTACCAACTAATAGATGATATTACTGGTATGCTAACTGGTATGATGTCTCCAAAATACACTGAAGAGAACACTGGTCAAGCGGAAGTTCGTGAAGTATTTAAAATACCTAAAGGTGTTGTTGCTGGATCTGTTGTTGTTGATGGACGTCTTATCCGTGGTGGTATGGTTCGTGTTATTCGTGATGGTGTTGTTCATTACGAAGGTGAGCTTACTTCACTTAAACGTTTCAAAGACGATGTTGATGAGATTGGAAATGGTTACGAGTGTGGTGTAGTCATCAGTGGTTATGACGATGTTGTACCAGGTGATATTCTTGAAACATTCAAAAAAGTTGAGCAGAAAGTAGAACTATAAGCTTATGACAGAAGCACAAATAAAGCTTAAGAGAACTGAATCAGTTCTTTTAGAGTTGATTCCCCAAGCACTTGGTGCGATGAACGATAAAAGACTACATGTACTTGATATAATTGAAGTGTCTTGTTCTCGTGGCAAAAGCGACGCAAAAGTTTATATAAACCCTCACGACTTAACAGATCAAGAAAAACGTGACTACCTTAAATTATTAAGAAACGCCCGTCCGATAGTTGAAACATACTGCTTGAAAGACCAAGGTTGGTATCGCTGTCCAAAGTTTACATTTGAGTTTGATGAACAACTTGCAAAAACAAAAAAATTAGATGATCTTTTTAAACAGATATCTAAAGATAAAAACGAGGAAGATACATGAGTCTTAAAAATGATATAGAGTCAGTGATCAAGTCTGTTGGCTTAGAGCTTTATGACGCTAGCGTTGTAAGTGAACATGAAGAGACTATCTATCGTATTAGCGTTATTTCAACAGAGATTGAAGATGGTAAACGCAAGGGTGTAAGCCTTGACGCTTGTGTCGATTTGACACATCTTATATCACCTCTTTTAGATGTCACTCCTCCAGTTTCTAGTGAGTATAGACTAGAGGTTGGTACTGCTGGGATAGAGAGAAATCTAACAACTATAGAACATTTTAAAAAATCTATAGGAGAGAAAGTATCTCTTCTTCTTCCTGCAAAAGAGAAAATAAGAGCGGTTTTAGTAAAAGTTGAAGGTAAAGTTCTCTTTTTAGAAAATGATGAAGAGAAATTTGAAGTAGATTTTTACGATGTCGTCAAAGCAAAAACTTACTTTGAGTGGTAATCAAATAAAATGATAATTGATCACAACTTCTTTATGAGCTTAGCTCTTAAAGAGGCTTGGAAGTATCAAGGTCTTACCTATCCAAACCCTGCAGTTGGGTGTGCTATAGTTGGTGAAAATGGAGAGATTTTAGCAGTTGAATCACATCATAAAGCTGGTGAGGCACATGCTGAAGTTAATGCATTAAAATCGGCATACTACAAACTTACAAATGACTCCTATATTTTAGCTCTTAACGAATCAGTTGACATTCACACACATCTTTTAAGTAATCATAATGACATATTTAAAAAGTGTAAACTATACACAACTCTTGAACCTTGCTCTCATATAGGAAAAACACCATCTTGTGCATGGCTTATAAGCGAGCTTGGTATCAGTGAAGTCTATGTGGGGAGTAACGATTCAAACCCTATTGCTGAAGCAGGTAATATAATTTTGTCAAAAAACAGTTGCACTGTATACACCGAATTCTTAAAAAATGAGTCTGATGCACTGCTCAAGCCTTTTAATCTTTGGCAAAAGAAAAATTTTGTATTTTTTAAATGGGCGCAGCGTTTAAATGCCACTACTGATGATGGAACTATTAGTTCCAAAGAGTCACGAAAAAATGTTCATGCCATGCGTGATGTTTGTGACCTTCTTGTTATAGGTGGAAATACCGTGAGACTTGATAGACCAACTTTGGACTCTCGGCTTGTAAATGGTAAAGCTCCTGATATTTTGATAGTTTCTAAGAGTAAAGAGTTTGATAAGAGTATACCTCTTTTTGATGTAGAAAACCGCAAGGTTTTTATAGAAAGTGATTTTTCTAAACTAAGTGAATATAAAAACATTATGATAGAGGGAAGTTCAAAAATGTATGAGCTCTCCAAAAAATACGTTGATTATTATTTATGTTATTTGGCTCCTGCTTTTGGTGGTCAAAGTGGATTTGAAAACCTAGATGATAAATTTGAAATTTTAAATGTAGAAAAAGAGATGCAAGATATAATTATGTGGATGAAAAGGATATAAAATATGAGTTCTCACGGAAAACAAAACAAGCAAAAGCAAGAAAAAATAGTCTCAATGTTTGATGATATCGCTCCAACATATGACACAGCAAATCGTGTTATGAGCATGGGAGTGGATAAGTCATGGAGAAGAAAAGCTTGTGATTTGGCTTATGGCTATGCAGCTAAAGACTCACTTGATCGTATAGTGGATGTTGCTTGTGGAACAGGTGATATGATGGACTTTTGGCGTGACCGTGCCGAGAAGTCTGGTATCGCGATAGGTGAGATAGTTGGTGTTGATCCATCAAATGGTATGCTTGATGTAGCTCGAAATAAATTTCCTAAATATAATTATCATAACTCTAAAGCGACAGAGATACCTTTAGAAGATGAGTCTGCAGATATTTTAAGTATTACTTATGGTATTCGTAATGTTGTGGAACGTGAAGAAGCACTTAAAGAGTTCAATCGTGTTTTAAGTAAAGATGGTTTAGTTGTAATCTTAGAGTTCATGAAGCAAGAGAACCCCTCTTTTTTAGCTAAAATAATGAACTTCTATACAAATAAGATTTTACCAAAAGTAGGCGGTTTTATATCTAAAAATATAGAAGCTTATGAGTATCTACCAAATTCTATAGAGGATTTTTCAACAGTGAAAAACATGCAAAATGAGTTAGAAGCTGCTGGATTTGAGATGCTCTATACTAAAAGCTTCTCTATGGATATCTCTACACTTCTTATTGCTCGTAAAAACTAAAGTTCTTTTGGTTTGATGAATACTCTTAGCGTTTCAGGTCTGAATGAACAGATAAAAGGACTGCTAGAAGCAAACTTTTCTCAAGTTCTTGTAGAGGGGGAACTCTCTCGAATCACGTTTCATAACTCTGGGCATGTATACTTCTCCCTTAAAGATGATAAGTCTACTATAAGTGCGGTGATGTTCCGTGGCAATGCAAGTAGATTGAAGTTTCGTCTCGAAGAGGGGATGAAAGTAATCATAAATGCAGCCATCTCTCTCTACTCTCCTAGGGGCTCCTATCAGATAAACTGTTTTTCTATTGAACCCTCTGGGCAGGGTGCTCTTGCGGTAGCCTATGAACAACTAAAAGAGAAACTCTCAGCTCAAGGATTTTTTGCTCAAGAGAGCAAAAAAAGACTCCCTCTCTTTCCTAAAAAAATAGCTCTTGTCACTTCAGCGACAGGAGCGGCACTTCAAGACATGTTAAGAGTAGCCAACTCAAGATATAGACTTTTAGAAGTTGATGTTTATGATGTCATAGTGCAAGGTCAGGCTGCCGCAAGCGCCATTACAAATGCTATCGAAGTTGCTGATACCAAAGAGTATGATATATTAGTAGTAAGTCGTGGTGGTGGAAGTATGGAAGATTTGTGGTCGTTTAATGAAGAGCAGGTGGCAAATGCCATCTTTTTTGCTAAAACGCCAGTGGTATCTGCCGTAGGACATGAGATAGATTGGCTTATCAGCGACTTTGTGGCAGACCTGCGTGCTCCAACACCAAGTGCCGCTATGGAGATGATTCTACCTGATACAAATGAGCTCTATCAAACTCTAGACTCAATTGAGATGCAGATGAACCAACTCTTAGAGCAGAAGATTTATTCCAAAAATCAAGAGTTGAAACATCTTCTTGACTCTTTTTCTCAAAACTCAGTAGAGAAAAAACTAAAATTAAAACAAGAGGAAGTTGTAAGACTAAAAGAAGTCTATGCTCAAAGTATTGAGTTTAAGCTTCAAGGGTATAAAAAAGAGTTAAAGCTTATAAGCTTAAGATTTCCTCAAGTGATTCAATCAAACCTAAATCTTGCTCAAAATCAACTAAATAGTCTCAAAAATACAATAGAATCTAATAATCCAAAGTTTAAAACTAAAAAAGGTTTTGCACAACTCTCGCAAGATTCTAAAGTAGTAGATATCGAATCTTTGAATCTTGATGATCTGTTTGAAGTTCAAAGCGACAGAGTGTTAGTAAGCGCAAAAGTAATCAAAAAAGAAACTATATAGATGTTTTCTTTATCTTAAAGAGAGTGCTGGGAAGTAGGTATGAAGAGTTAGCAGGGTAGATGCAGTTAACTTCTTCATCAGTTTATCAAACTTGTCTTCTTTATTCCATATAGGGTCTGCAACTCCACTAAGTTTTACTACTTTAGCTTTGGCATCATATGCAACACCTAAGCTATCAATAAGTCCAACATCTTTGGCTTGAGAAGCAGTAAATATATGAGCATTTGCAAAGATATCTCTCTTTTTAATGTCTAATCCCCTAGCGTTTGCCACATCTGTAGAAAACATATCATAAGTTCCATGTATGACCTTGTTTAGCTCGTTTACTTCAAAGTCTGTCCACTCCCGATCAGGAGTTCCTATCTGCTTGTATTTACCAGCTTTTACGACTTGAGTCTTAACACCTATTTTTTCCATTATACCGCTAAGGTCAGCTCCTTGCATAATTACACCTATGCTGCCGACCATGCTTCCAGGATTTGCAATAATTTCATTCGCCCAGATGCTTGCATAGTATGAACCACTTGCAATAGTCCCTTTGGCGTAAGCAACAACAGGTTTTTTCTCTTTTAATCGTTTTACAGCGTATGCGATTTCTATAGACGGAGCAACAGCACCCCCAGGGGAATTTACACTTAGAAGCACTCCTTTAATATTTTCATTATCAGCAGCTTCATCTATTCTAGCAACTACTTCGGTAGCATCCATTATGGGGCCAACAAGAGCTATTTCTTGAAGGTTATTTGTCGCTAAATCTTGCTCAGACTGTGGAGCAAATAACAAAAAGAGTATAAGTAGAAATATCATAGCCTTGAAGTGCTCTTGAATAAATTTCATAGGGAGCGTGATGGGTAAAAGTAGTTTTTTTATAAAGTTCATTTAGTTTCCATTTAGTAAGAGTGTCATAATTATAGCAAAAGAGTATTTACCTGTATTAAATTTTGGTGTGAAATAAACTTAAATATTAAAGAAAAGTAAATTAAAGTTTAAT
>JAYEHI010000094.1:0-2645 GCA_034659455.1 Campylobacterota bacterium
GTTTTTATAAAAAACACCAAGGTTGATATTTTCTGTATCTGAGAAGTAGTGTGAGTATTTTAAATCATAACTAGATATATCAGTATGCACTAGATCTGGGTTACCTTTTACTGTTGCAATCTCATAAGGGTGAAAGTACTCAGTGCTAGCAAATTCACGAAGGTCTGGAACAATGTATGTTTGTGAAAATGCAAAGTTTATCTGGTTAGACTTGTTTAAAATGAACTTTGCACTCAGGCTTGGTAGTAAGCTTGAGAACTCTAATGACTCAGGTACCTTTTCAATAGGATTGAAAAGTTTGTAATTGTTAGTGTATTGGTAAATCGTTTGATTAATGTTGACATTTCTGGCACCAACTAAAAGCTCTATGCTTTCTGTGGGTTTTAAAAACAGGTTTAGATACTCTGCTGATTCTTCAACTTCTGCATCATACCAATATGCTGGTTGAAAAGAGATAGAGAGATTAAACGAGCCATCGTAGTTTTGTCTAATGTACTTGTCATAAATCGTGTCAATATCTAAAGTATCACCTGAAAATCTAGTTTCAGTTTGATTCATCAAAAACTTGTTGTATCGTGACTCTCTAGTTTTATCACTAGCACTCATACCGATCTCAATAAACTCACCTTTGTTGAAGATATCAAGCATTGTCTTGTTTTTAAGATACCATGCATCCATATTATCTTTTGATGTTAGGTTTAAAAAGTTTGTCCCTTGTTGCTTATCTAAGTAAGCATCACCGTAAGGAACTTCTGTATTTGTACTTGAGTCGTATCTAGTAGCTTTTATGTATGTATAGCGAATGTTGTCAGGTTGACTCAAGTTAGCAGTTGCAAGTTCACCCGCAAAAGAAAAAAGGTTCTCAACATCAGAAATCGCATACTTCAAATCACCATTTAACTGATCTGCATCAAGAGTTCTCTCCTCCCAGTTTAAGTCAGTGACTCGTCTCCAGTCATTACTGGAGCCCATCGTTCCCTCAGATATTTTTGTAACTGACTCTGATGTTTTACTGTAGAGTTTTGTATACTTTAGATTGAAAACACCTGCATAGTTATAGTGTGCAGTTGCGATACCTGCATTTGTGTAAGTATCAACTGTTCGGTAGACATTTCCTTGATTGATAGGATCTTTATATAAAGATCCTGTAGCTTGTTCATAATTATAACCAAAGTACTCCTCTTCGCGATATGTATGAGTCTGCCCATAAGCATAGTTTGCAAATAATGAGAAGTGGTGCTTGTCAGCTATCTCAAAGTTATATGCACCTTCAAGAGTTAGTTTTCCACCATAAGGAAGAGCTTCTTTTGTAGTAGTTAAAAGTCTATTCGTGATAGATGTTGAGTACTCCTGAACATTTGCAGGGTCAAAAGATGGAGCAGGCTGACCCACTACTATGTTTGAAGCATTTAAAATATTTGAAGGTATGGCTCTATAGCCATCATCTTTTCCTTTCCAGTCTGTTTTACTTCCTTCATAGTTATTTACTTCTTTGCCAGTATAAGAGTTGGCTTTTATCTCTGTCTTGATTCTTAGATAGTTCTCTTTTGAAGTATCTTTTGTGCGTATGTCAACATAACCACCACCAAAACTTGCTGGAATGTCTGCCGTACCACTCTTTTGAACCTTCATAGAGCCTATTACAGCCGATGGAAAAATATCAAGAGGAACTGTTCTACTTTGAGGATCAGGTGAAGGAAGTGGCATAGAGTTCATCTCAACATTTGAGTAACGACCACCAAGACCACGTACATATACATCCTTACCATCTACTATAGTAACACCAGTAACACGTTTAAGAGCACCCGCTGCTGAGCTATCACCTTTTTTAGAGATTTCAGCTGCTCCAACTATGTTGGTTATGGCTTTACTCTCTTTCTCTTCAGCCATTATACTAGCAATAGAACCTTCAACCTTAGGCGCTAAAACAATGAACTCTTCAAGCTCCATGCTCGCAGGTGTGAGTTTTACTTCTGTGTTTATTGTGTCATCTTTTGCAACTTCTAAGTCAGCGATAGTCTGTGCAGAGTACTCAGAGTGTACTATAGAGATACTGAGTTTCGTATCAGCAGGAACTTCAACATAAAAGTTACCTAGCTCGTCTGTTTTAGCATCTATCGAAGTACCTTTTACAAACACTCTCGCATTTACAATTGGAAGGTTCTTGTCACTCGTTAAAACTACACCGTGGATAGTTCCTGTATTTTCACTCTCATCAACAGCTAGAAGTCCACTCTGACCTACTGGAGTGTCTATCTCTACATGAGGAGTAGTTCCCTCATCATTAAAAGTAGCGATTACTTGAGTGTCTCGTCCCTCTTTAATTTCTATCGTTTTTTTAGAGTAACCAAGATTTGCGCCATTTTCATCTTTTGCGAAAATCTCTATCTGGTGATTTCCTGTTGTTAATATAAGCTCAACACTTCCATCTTCATCTGTATAGTAGCTGTACTTTCCATCTACTAAGACCTCGTTTTTCTCGAGTGCAACACCGTTGAAAAAACTAAAAATAGAAGCAGAACCAGTCCCATCATTTGCAAAGGTTGCTGATGTGAGTAGTAAGAGTAGGGTGATTGCTTTGAGAAAAAGTTTCATATTATAGACACTCCAGTTCGTTGTTTGTACATTTTTCTATATTTTTTCTA
>JAYEHI010000095.1:0-12987 GCA_034659455.1 Campylobacterota bacterium
ACCTTTACTATTAGTCTCATATTTTCCATCAATCGCTTGTATATTAGCAAGTGCAATGCTGCTAGAACCATTTGCAGTCACTACCCTAGTCTCATCACCTATCACATAGCGAAGTTTTGCAGTGGAGTTTTTATCTAGCTTATCAAATAAAGTAAGTTCCTTTTGAGTAGTGTTAACATCATTTATATCCCAGTTACCAAAAAAGCTTTTATCTGTGACATTTTGAGATGGTAAAACTATGAGTCTATCATCTGTAGTGATAGTAGAGAAGTCAGCAGTCATATCCTTAAAGATAGCATTTGCTCCTGCTTTGAGCTCCCCTGTACCATTGAGTTCCAGTGAATCAACTTTTACACCATTGATAAGCTTAGGTTGAATCACTGTTCCGGCACTCACAGGGTTTCCATACTTATCTACCGCATTGACTGTATAGTAGTCATTGTATATGTTCAAGTCTGGATCCAAAACACTTTTTGCCAAAAACATAGATATAGAAGACATCTCTCCAGAGTTTATAACTACAGGAAAACTCCCCGATATAACTTTTTCGCTTATACCATCGTTGATTCTTGCAGAAACATCTACAACAACTACACCCGATGTCTGCTTCGCAAAGAGAGAGAAGGCTTGTTCAGCTTTTCCACTATATACTAAGCCTATACTTGTGAGATCATTTTCATCAAAATAGACCATACTATTAAAATTCACAGAAGTTACATTCACTTCCAGAACATCTTCACTAGCTATTAAAGTATCTGGCAAATTACTTTTAAAGATAGAGACATAGAGTTCTCCGGAACTATCAACAGCTATATCGCTATTTTGTGTTAAACCTATCTCATAAATATCTCGATTTAAGTTTAAGTTTTTCTCATAGAATATAGTAAGATTTGCCTCTTTAAGTGTTGCCAAGTCTCGCACAATAATTGTTTTATTAGTATCAGCTAACACATCTATATTTGTAGGTGCTGTAAAATTAACATCAGCTATACCATTTATATCTGTAGTAATTTTTAGACTATCAAATGAACCATAATCAGTACCATTGGTATCAGTATTTGGCTGTTCTATCACTACATTTGAAGAGACTCCAACATTATTTGCATCTAAAGTTAATATTCTAAGCGTTTTTTTCTCTTCAGATTTTAAAATATTTATCTCACTTGGTAGTAACAGTAATTGTGTAAGAATTCCATCTGTATCTCTCTTGACATTTAAAGTCACATTTTGGTCTGAGGTATTTGTACCGTTTAGTCCTACTGTCACTAGATAGTTTTGACCATCAGCTTTAAGTACACTAGGAGATGTGTAGACAAATGAAGCACGACCATTTTCATCTGTATCAGTCTGATACTGATCCATAGTCCCATCTTCACCAGAGAAAAAGTCTATGTATACTGTTTCACCTATAGCTGGACGAGAGTTTGGATCTTTTAGGTAGACATCAATTATCTTTTCTTGATTTGGAAGTGTTACATCTGCATTTGCAGGAACTACATATAGTGTATATCCATTGTAATCTTTTGGTACACCATTGTTGTCATATTTAATTGTAGTATAAGTTAAGTTGTTTACATCTCCTACCAACTTAGCCGTAATGTTTAAATCTGCTAAACCAGTTATACTCTCAGGTGCAGTATAGTTAAACAGTACACGCCCACTCTCATCAGTAGTACCAATGTATGCATTCATAGTACCTTTAGCGTTTTCAAAAAAGTCTATGGTTACACCTTCTCCTGAAACAGGTAAACTTGTCACTCTGTTCTCAAGATATACTTCTATAACAGTTGATTGAGAAGCCTCTGTTAAAGTAACGCTGTTTTGAGGAAAGATACTTAATTCATAATCTTTATATTTCGGGTCAACTATCAAAGCATTAAAATTGATATCTTTTGTTACTGTTATGAGTTTTTCATTCTCTAGGGTAAACGTTAAACTCAGAGTTGATAAATCTGATATATCTTCTGGTGCAGTGTAGTTAAAAACCACTCTACCATTTTCATCAGTTGTTCCACTAAAACTACTCATATTTCCATACTTCACTGTATCAAAAGATGATAGAGTTATTTTTTCATCAGCTATAGGTTCATGAGTATTGTTATCTTCTAAGTAGAGTTCTATGACCTTGTTCTCCAAAGGTGCAACAACTGTAATATTATCTTCTGGGTAGAGTTTTAATATCGCATTAGTGTATTTTGGGTCAGTAAATCGAAAAAAGAACTGTGCTGTTTTGGATGTGTCAGAAACATCATAAAAAGTAAATGCGGTTGTGCCAATATTTCCAAGTGACTTAAGATACTCAATATTATTTGGTGGAGTATAGATAAATGAAGCTTCTCCTCCATTAGATATAGAAATACTTGCTGGACTAATAGTACCTAAATACGTTATTGGATTATTATCAATGTCAGAGGAGGGGAATGCTACGTTTATTGTTCCTTCGGATGCACTATTTCTATTAATATCAAATGCATTGATTTTTATACTTACGGGTGTGGTATCTGTAACTATGACTGTCTGAGTATTATTTATCATATCAAGTATTACATCTTGATTTGGCCCTATGCTTAATGCTAATGAGTTGATATTACTCGTTATGTTTCCATCCGAAGGAGGAAGGTCAGGAAGTGTGACATTACTATCATTATTGTCAGGACTCCCTGGATCTACTACTTCCGTTGGACTATCACTATTATTCCCCTGACATCCAGAGAGTGAAAAAGCCATGATCAGAAGAGTGGTAGATAAAAATATTTTAATTAAATTCATACAGTATTCCTTGTATTTTATTACATTTAGTTGCTAATTATAGCTAGTGAGATATAAAGTTCTCTTTAAAGCCCTCTATTTAATAGCTTTTGCACAGAGATAGGCACTTGAAAATGCCCATTGAAAATTATATCCACCAAGTTCTCCAGTAATATCGGCAACTTCTCCAATAAAATAAAGCCCTTTTACTTTTTTTGACTCTAAAGTCTCTATATTTAGCTCATCACAAAGAACTCCACCACGACTCACCTCTGCTTTAGAAAAACCAAAGTTACCAGCTGGAGAAAAGGAGTAGTTGTGTATTTTAGATAGTTTTTTCTTCTCATACTCTGTAATTTTTCTACACTCTTTGTCTTCTATTTCCAGTGCTTTTAAAATTGACTTACTTAATCTTTTTGGTAGCCCTATCGCTGTACTTAAGAGTTTTTTATTTCCTTGAATGGTCTCTAAAATATTTTCTTGAGGCAAAAAATTTATACTTATTTCTCCTTTCACCCAATACAAAGAAGCAGAGAGGACTGCTGGTCCACTTATTCCTTTGTGAGCGAACAGCATCTCTTCATACAGTAACTTCTCACCCACACTTATTTCAACATAGCAGCTGAGTCCACTGAGTTCCCTCATCCAAAACTGCTCTTTTTGAAGTGTCAATCCAACTAAAGCTGGGGTAAACTCTTTTACTTCGATACCAAAGCTTTTTGCTATCTCTAGCCCTATTTCACTTGCCCCTATTGTCTCATAACTTTTACCACCTGTAGCGACCACAAGTTCTCTCGTAAAATAGTTCTCTTTTTGTGTTTTTACTTCAAAAACATCACTCTTTTTTTCTACACTAGTGATACTTGTATCTAAAATAATATCTGCAAACCTTGCTCCATGCTCTAGTACATTAATAATATCATCAGAACTATTTTTGCAAAAGTAGTAGCGTTCTTTACGCAACTCTAGCTCGATTCTATTTCTGTCCAAAAAACGCAGAAGTGCCTCTTTAGAAAACTTTTTCAAAGCATGAGACACTATACTCCTCTCGCCATCAAAGTTATTTACAGATACATTGACATTAGTTATATTACATTTTCCACCACCGGAAATTTTCAGTTTTTTTGCAACCTTACTATTTCCCTCAAGAATCGCGACACTTTTTTTCTTCCCAATATTGGCTGCACACATAAGCCCGCTAGCCCCAGCACCAAGAATTATTACATCATATATTTTCATGCACAAATTATACGATATAATTACAAAAAATATTTATAAAGAAGCAAGAATGAGCAATAAACTCCACATAGTCTCTCTAGGATGTACAAAAAACTTAGTCGACACAGAAGTTATGATGGGAAAACTACAAAACTTTGAACTCACTGACAACAATGAAGAAGCGGATGTTATTATCGTAAATACTTGTGGCTTTATTGATGCCGCTAAAGAAGAGTCTGTTAATACTGTTCTATCACTTCATGAAGAGAGAAAAGATGACTCTCTCTTAGTAATGGCAGGGTGTCTTAGTGAACGCTATCAAGATGATTTAATGACACAAATTCCAGAAGTAGATATTTTCACTGGAGTTGGTGACTACGACAAGATAGATGAACTTTTAGTTGAGAAAAAAAGTCGTTTTTCAGATGATGTTTATCTTATAGATGGAGCCGAGCGCATTGTGACTGGTTCAACTTACCATGCATATATCAAGCTCTCTGAAGGGTGTAACCAGAGTTGTAGTTTCTGTGCTATTCCCTCTTTTAAAGGCAAACTTAATTCTCGTGACCTGGACTCCATAGCCAAAGAAGTTGAAGGACTTGTTGCAAAAGGCTACTATGACTTCTCTTTTGTCTCTCAAGACTCAAGTTCTTATCTACGTGACCAAAACATCAAAGATGGCTTATCTCTTCTAATTCAAAGGATAGAACTTATTGATGATGTTAAATCAGCTCGTATTTTATACCTATACCCATCAACAACATCTATCGCTCTGCTTAAAAACATTGCAAAAAGTGAAATCTTTCATAACTACTTTGATATGCCTATACAACATATAAATGATGAGATGCTACGTCTAATGAAGCGTGGTTTTGGAAAAGATAAAACTATTGAACTTCTACAATTTATGAGAGACCTGCCAAACTCATTTGTGAGAACAAGCTTTATCGTAGGGCATCCAAATGAAACGCAGGAGATGTTTGAAGAAATGTGTGAATTTGCTTCTACATTTGGTTTTGATCGTATCAATGTTTTTGACTACTCAGATGAAGAGACTACGTCAGCTTTTGAGATGAATGAAAAAGTACCAGATGATGTAAAAGCTGAGCATGCACAAATCTTAGGCGATATAGCTCGTGAATGTACACTGACATCTTTAAACGCAGAAATAGGCAAGGAAGTAGAGATTGTTATAGACTCAGAGAGTGACGAGCATGAATTTCTCCTCTCCGCTCGTAAACTTATCTGGGCTCCAGACATAGACGGTGAACTCTATGTAAATGATAGAACAGATGATACTAACGAACTAGAGTTTTGTACTATATACAAAGCAAAAATCACAGACATTGTTGGAGATATTTTAACTGCAACAGTAGATAATGCTTCAAAATAAAGAGCAACTTCTAAACGCTAAGAATCTACTAGCTTTTTCAGCTGGAGTAGATTCAACGGCTCTACTCTTTTTACTTCTTGAAAACAAGATTACTTTTGATATTGCCATTGTTAACTATGGAGTACGTTTGCAGTCACAAGACGAAGTTGCTTACGCTCAAGAGTTAGCAAAAAAATACGACTTTCAATGCCACCTGCTAAACACCAGTAAAATTACTAAAAACTTTGAATCAAATGCTAGAACTATCCGCTACAATTTTTTTGAAGAACTAATTTCTACTCAAGAGTATACAAACCTTTTAACCGCTCACCATCTTGGAGATAGGTTTGAGTGGATGCTGATGCAGTTTTGTAAGGGTGCAGGATGCGCTGAACTCTCAGGTATGAAGCCAATAGATAAACGTCAAGGCTACAGCCTCATTCGTCCACTGCTTCACCTAGACAAACAAGAACTTCTAGAGTATTTAAACGCCAACAAAATAAAGTACTTTGAAGATCAAAGCAATAGCGATGAAAAGTACAAACGCAATGAGTTTAGACATAACTATTCTCAACCTCTTTTAAACAAATATCTCAGTGGAATCAAAAAAAGCTTTGAGTATATAGATAAAGATGTCGGTTTCCTTATCGAAGAAACAGAGGTTCAAACAATAAATGAACTCGCATACTTTAAGGCAAGTCAAAATAAACGCAGTAATATTTTTGCACTAGACAAGTACTTAAAAACAAAAGGCCATATCATAACCGCTAAAGAGAGGGAACTTCTAGAAAACCAGAGCGCTGTAATTCTAGGAAGAAAGTTTATAGTTAGCAAAATGTCGAGTTATATTTTAGTGGCACCCTATATAACGACCCTTGCTATGAATAAAAAATTTAAAGAGAAGATGCGACTACTCAAAATCGACCCCAAGATAAGAGGCTACTTATCTACAGACTCCGAAGCAGTAGAGTTATTATCCTTGCTATTAGTATAGACCCTCATGGTGAATGATGATTTGATAAATTCACCTTCGCGTTTGAAGTTTATAGGAAAGTTTATCCCTATAATCCAGTCACTTTTATTTACCGAATCCAGAAAATTATAAAAGCTTTTTGGTGAACTAATACGAGATGTTGTATTGACCTCATAAAGAGAAAACTCATCTTCTACCTTTAAAAAACCCACTTGCGATAGACTTAAAGAGGAGAAGTAGACCCTGTTTTTCTTCTCGAATCTTTCAGGTTTAAAAGTTTTATCAAAAGCCGTGATGATAGTTCTATTTTCACTCTGCAGCTCTTTGAGAGTATCTAGTGTCTCAGTATGAAAATTTTCATACTGACGCAACTCTTTAGACATTTTCTTCAGCTCTACTCTTTTTACTCTATACTCTTTACCCTCTGGTATCAAAACACCAAAAGAGAAGATAAGTACAAATATAAATAAAAACAGGGACGCCCCAATCAGGTACAGATATTGACGAGAAATACTACTCTTCACTCTCTATCTCCTCTTCATCAATATAGTTTGTTGAAACAAATCTATACCAGCCATTTTGAGCTGGATAAAAGCTGCTATATGTTCTATGAAAAATAGAGCGAAGAGGAGCCTGAAGCATAAAGTTGTATACATCTTTGTTGGGAGTAATCCCGTAAAGAATAAGCCCATTTTTAAGCAAAGAGGCTTCAGAGAGTGTTATTCGAAGAGGAACGAGATCAAAAAGGTTAGTTATTGAATCTTTTAAAACACTGTTTTGAGTGTAGACTTTTTCACTTAGAGCTTTTTGTGACTCTATATAGGCAATGGAGCTTTTTATACCATCTAAAGAGTTCTCCAGATGAGCCTGCTTAAGTGTCGTCTCTTGCTTATCTTGAGTAAAGGAGTAGTTTTTGTACAGTAGAAATGTATATGTAAAAAGTAACATTAAAATCGTTATCGAAAAAAAGCTCAGCAGGAGCTGTATCTCTTGCGTTATCGCGGTTTTGTTTCTAGGTGTCACATAACTATATTTCATAAGTTTAGCTCCATTTTTGCAAGTGACGAGAGTTCCATTCCCATCTCGATATGACGAACATAGACATTCAAAAACATCTCCTCTTCAAGATAACGTTTCAAGTCACCACTCACACCAACGCCATCAGCGATATATGTATTTTCTATGAAGCCACCTTTGTACTTCTCCTCTGAATAATAGATTGCTATAGAACTTTGAACCGCCATAAATCTTTTGTAGTCTCCATTTGTATTGTCGTCCTTGCTTTCTACAACGGGCTCTTCAGACTCATAAAACTCCTCTTCGATATCTTGACTCTGAGAGAACTGATCTATATCTTCTATAGAGTCCAAATCCTCTATATCACCAAAGTCATCAAGATCATCTATCACGTCTATATCATCAAGGTCAATCCCAACGTCAATACCCAGATCTTCACTCTCATCTAAGTCTTGCGTTAAAATCTCTTCACTCTCCTCATCCCTTTGCATATCTATATAGTGAGCATAAAGCATATCGCCTTTATCAAAAATGGCTAAGGTAACAGAGGTCTCTTGGACTACTAAATACATCGCTATGTTTGAACTTATTTTGTCTATAAAAAAATTACTCAAAAGTGTAAAAGGCGAAAAAACAAGATCAATTCCACTCTTTGCATATAGTTTTTCAAGTTTGTATAAGTCATTTTTTGATGTATGATACGTCCAGCTACTATTATGACACTTATACTCACTAGCACTCAAATCATGAAAATACGCAAGACGGTTTTTAGCACAGGTAGGAAAAGCTCCCTGTTCAACCGAATTGTCCAAAATAGCTATGTAGTAATATGGGGACTCTTTAATATATGAATCCATAAACGCTAGCATCTCTTTACTTAGAGAGAGCGTCTCAAAAATCTTTTGCTCACTACTAATTACACCTTTTTTAGAGCATAACTCTATATATATTTCAGTAGAAGAGTGTTTAATTATAATGTTTACAATTACTTTATTATATAAAGATTCTAATAAATTACTTAACACTATTCATCAACTCCGCAAAGAGGATGTGCTTTATTATAATTTTGCTGTTTCAATGCACTACCTAGTTTAGTATATATTTGTGTTGTTGCCATAGAAGAGTGCCCTAGAAGCTCACTTACATCAACTATAGGGGCTCCACCATTTAGTAGTGAAGTCGCATATGAGTGACGTAACTGGTGGGGAGTAACTTTTAGACCAACATTTTTAAAGACTTTATTAACCATATATCTTAGACTATTTTCGCTTAATTTTTCTCCTTTTTTTTCAAAAAGAAACCGTTTTACTCTAAAAGTTGCTAAATACTCATCTATAAGGAGTTTTGAACTCTTCAGCAAAGGAACATCTCTCTGCTTATTACCTTTACCTATAACTCGAATCCAATCTTCAGCAATATCTCCTACTTCTAAAGTTGCCAATTCGCTTATTCGCAAGCCTAATGTGTAAAGCATAACAACCACTAAGCTCTCTTGAAGCTGCGCCTGATTTAATGCTTCTAGGATATGTTCGTGAGAGATTGGCTTAGGAAGAGTTTTAGCGACTTTTACACTCTCATCAGCTCTAAGCAGCACATTAAAATCGTTCTCATTTAAAAAAGAGATAAAACTTCTTAGAGCACTTAAGTTTTTACTGATAGTCTTTGGATTTAACTCGGAGATATGAATGCGATAAGGCATAAGGTTAATTATAGTTTGGGACTCCTCTTTGTAGATTTCTACAAAAGATAAGGCCTCGGTGATGGAGTGATCGTAACTTTTTATGGTTAGATCTGAATACCCTCGAACATTTTCGAGATACTCTAAAAACTTTTTTTTATTTTCTATTATTAACTTTTTCAAAGAGTTTCTCAAAGTCATCATGGTATTTAGTAGCTTTATCTACAAGCTCTTTGTCTGTTATGATACTAGGAGCGAGTTTTACAAAAGAGTCAATCATTATTTCACTCATGAGCTTTATTCGTAGTCTATCTGCCGTTGATATACTCTCCTTTGCGGCAATGGCATTTATTTGAGACATATAGCTTTTTGCTTGAGTTATGTACTCGACATATTTTAAAGAGGTTTTTGACTGAGCCATTATTGTAGAGGCCATACGGTTGTAAACATCCATACTAAAAGCTTCGTTTGCAAGAGAGTATGCTTCTTTGTACTCTCCCATCTCATAATAGTATTTCGCCTCGATAGAGCGTTGGTAAGAGGGGTTTAAAAGAAAGTATACACCCATAAAAAAGACCAAAAAAATCGCTATTATAGGAAAAAGAAATCTAGTTTTCATTTTGAAGTAGCCCCTTTTTTATCAACTCTCTCGCCTCTTGAATCTCTAGAGTGCTTATATCTAGTTCACGAGATGCGTAAAAGTTTATTGTACCAAAAGGTTTTGGAACAACAAATTTGTCCCATGAATTAAACTGCCAAAACTTTGTCGGTTTCACTTCGATGAGCACTATCTTAGAGCCCGTCTTTTGTGCCATTACTATTATGCCATCAGCCACAACTTCTCTTCTTGGTCCTTTAGGACCGTCCGGAGTAATTCCTATGTCAGGACCCTCTTTTAATGTTTTTAAAGCTTGTATGAGAACTCTAGCAGGATTTTTATCAGAGGAGCCCGCCAAAGTACTCATACCAAAGTACTTAACGGTTTTGGAGATAAGCTCTCCGTCAAAATGAGGCGAAATCAATATTTTTGCACGAGGTACTTTTCTAATTTTGTTATAAAAAAAAGGAACCATAAGAAGTTCACCATGCCAACAAGCGAAGATGATGGGTTCATCTGAAAAACTCTCAGGAGCGTGAAAAACACTCCTGTTTGTAAGGTTTAAAAACCTCATAAGCAGCGAACCTAAAAAAGGAACAACTAAAAGTGCTAAAGCACGAAAAATCTTTTTACGCAAGAATCTCGCCTGTTAAGATAGTTCGACTGATTGCCGTGACCTTAACGTCTCTAAATTCACCCAAAAGTTCTTCAGAGCCTTTTACTTTTATAACAATGTTGTTATCACTTCTCCCTGAGACATAACCATCGCGAATGAGCTCTTCAAAATAGACTCTGTATCTGTTTCCAAGCAACTCTGCATTTATTTCATCATGAATTTCATTATTAAGTGCTTGAAGGTAGCTCAGTCTATCAGAAGATATTTCAGCATCAACTTCTGGTAGATGTTGCGCCTCTGTCTCTGGACGTGGAGAGTATTTAAATGAAAATATCTGATCGAATCGAACTTTTTTCATCACATCAATAGTATCTGCAAAATCTTCATCACTCTCACCTGGAAAAGCCACGATAATATCAGTACTTATAGAGACATCTGGGCACTCAGAGCGAAGTTTTTCAACGCGGTTGATAAACCACTCTTTCGTGTAACCTCGTTTCATATCTTTGAGAATTTTTGTACTACCACTTTGAAGAGGCATATGCATGGATTTACATATTTTAGGGTTGTTTGCAAACTCCTCTATAAACTCATCATCCATGTGAAAAGGGTGTGGCGAAGTAAAACGAATACGCTCAAGTTTTTCTACCTTTGAGAGTCTACGAAGAAGTTCACTAAAGTTTACTTTATCTTGGTCTCCTGAAAAACGACGACCGTAGTTATTGACATTTTGTCCAAGTAAAAAAATCTCCTTTGCACCATTATCGACAGCTCTTTGTGCTTCGGCAATAATGAGAGTATCTGGAATGGATATCTCTTCACCGCGCGTTTTTGGTACTATGCAAAATGTACATTTTTTGTCACAGCCTATGGAGATGTTGATATATGCTTTATAAGGGGATGTTCTAAAATCATCAAATGCGAACTCACTCTCATCGTAGTTGATGTCTATCTCTACTGCTTTATCGCGATGGAGCACTTCACTGATTTTAGATACATTTCTTGCACCTAAAACGAAGTTCACATAAGGAGCACGTTTGATTATTTCGTCTCCTAAGTGCGAAGCTGTACAGCCACATACTCCGATCTTAGCAGATGGTTTTTTCTTTTTGTTAAAACCACCTAGTTCAGAGAAAAGTTTATGCACAGGACGTTCTCTTACTGAACAAGTATTTATCAAAATAAGGTCGGCAGTTGTCAAGTCATCAGTTGTTTCATAACCCTCTTTCTCTTTGAGCTGAGCTATCATATGCTCAGAGTCACGAGAGTTCATCGCACAACCTAATGTTTCAATAAATAGTTTTGGCACTATATCTCTTTAGCTCATTATGTGTACTTGGTACATGTAGTCATTGTCAGAAAGACCAAATTTAACTTCACTCATATAAAAGCTTTTACCTTTGGCTTCAAAATGATCTTGAAGTGACAATAAATCTTTGTGAGAGTTATCTCTGTCAAAATAAAATATAATACTGTCATCTTTTTCAACAGCTGTTTCAATCTTTATTAAATCTACTTTTTTAGCTTTTTCATTTATATCTGTTCTTGCAAACTTTAAATCCATTTACTATTTCCTTGGTTTATATAATTGATGCATTATACTCACTTATGAATAAAAATTGGGTTAAAGATGTTTTTATCACTTTTTGCGTATAATTTCACACTAATAAAAATAATCCCCCAATCACTTATCAATGTTAATGAATTTGGGACCAATACAAGGGAATAATTATGGAAAAAATACTTGACATAGCTGAAGCGATAGCGCATGAAAAAGGTCTAGAACCTGAAAAAGTTTTAGAAGCCTTAAAAACAGCATTTGTACAAACGGCAAAAAGAGTAATAGACAGAAACTTTGCATTTGAAGCGCAGATAGACGAAGAGACTAAAAGCATCAAAGTTGTTCAAACCATCACAGTTGTAGCAGATGAAGATGAGAAACTACTTGATGAAGAGCTAGCTCCAGCTTACATCTCGATTACTGAAGCTAGAGAGTATGATGACCAAGTCGAACTAGATGATCAACTCCAAGTAGATCACAACTTAGAAGATCATGGAAGAACTGGAGCATCTCAACTTCACCGTGAGATAGAGTTTCATATACAAAGACTAGTCGAAGATGAAGTTTTTAATAAATACAAATCTAAAATAGGAACTCTTGTAAGTGGCCGTGTTACTCGTGTAGATGCTCAAAATGCTACATATATAGAAGTTGATGAGATTCGTGCCGTTCTTCCAATGAAAAGCCGTATCAAAGGTGAGTTCTTTGATGTTGGCGATCACATAAAAGCGGTTGTTCGCCGTGTAAACATGGATAAAGAAAATGGTATTCAGATAGAGCTTTCACGTACTTCTCCTAAGTTTTTAGAAGCTCTTTTAGCACTTGAAGTTCCTGAAATCAATGATGGTACAGTCATCATAGAAAAAGCTGCTCGTATCCCTGGTGAGCGTGCAAAAATCGCCATCATGAGTACGCATCCACAAGTCGATGCAGTTGGAGCTACTGTTGGTGTAAAAGGTGTTCGTATAAACGCCGTAAGTGATGAGCTTATCGGTGAAAATATCGACTGTATTGAGTATACAACTATTCCAGAGTTATTTATCTCTCGTACTATGAGTCCCGCTATCATCTCTCATGTAGAGATAATAAAAAATGATGAGGGCGAAAATGAAAAAGCCATCATCACTCTTCCAGCTGATCAAAAGTCAAAAGCTATCGGAAAAAGTGGTATAAACATCCGTTTAGCTTCTATGCTTACTGGTATGC
>JAYEHI010000096.1:0-2636 GCA_034659455.1 Campylobacterota bacterium
AGATTCTTGTCCTATTATAGGGATTTCAAGTTTTTTAGAGTGTTTTTGTTGTTGAAATTATAGCTAATAATAGGATTAAAAGTGCTTAATTTAGGGAGTTTCTTGGTTTTTCAGGACTGACTAAGTATTTATATGAAGAATCCATAAACAGAGAAATAATGTATCTTGAGCGAATCAATGAACTTGAAAAAGCACTAAAAAGAAAAATAGTTTAGTCATAAATAATGAGTTTTATGGACAAAAATACTCATAAATAGTTTCTACTAATAATAGATATATAGACAGATATGCATTTTTACTAACTACTTAATGGTAAGTTTATATCAGTGTCCATATATGAAAAAATAGAAGGTGCAGGAATAAGATGCTCCCACTCTATTCTTCTCGCTCTCTGATTCACTTTGCCTTTTTTAGTTCTTTCGTTACGAGGCTTGTATCCACAAGATTTTCTATCAATCATATTCTTCTTATCTATGTAATTATACTTACACTCACAGTAGATGGTTGTTTGATGACCTTGGTATATCTTACGAAGTTCTTTTTTAGATTTGGAGAAAGATTGGTTTGCCGAGAAGAGTAGTGTTGTTAGAAGGAGGAGTAATAAAGTTTTTGTCATAGTTTTCCTAAGCTTATTAGTTATATGTTTCATACCACGGTTTTGAGGGAAGTAATTCATTAACGAAGTACTTTAACACCTTACTGTTTTTTCTATTAATTAAGTTCGTTTATTTTAAAATCTTGGGTTTTCTCCCCACCTTCTTCGTGAGAGAACTTTCTTAATGAAGTCTACTATTGCCCGTATCACTTTAGTACCTTTAAAAGTCGTTTGGCATACCAAACTTTATCGGCTCTTCTGTGTAGCTAACTTCTTCATGTGCTACCTCAAAAGGAAATAGAGCCCTCTCTACACTAAAGCTTTTAAGAATATTGCTTATTCCATAATTATCTTTAGTAAGTTTAACTGTACGTTTATGACTTTTCTTCTCTTTACCATCACTATCTCTAAGTTTATCTAGTTCATAAACGGTTCTTACTGCATCCACAAATGCACTAGCTCCCCTGCTCTGAGTACTGTTCTTTGTGCTGTGATGAATAAAGATAATCGTTTTATTCTCTTTATTGGCCCAATCAGTAAAGAGTTGCATAAATCTTCTTGCGCTTGAGTTGTTATTTTCATCTGTTCCATAAAAAGCGATTAGTGGATCTAAAATTATTAAGTCGTAATCTTGTAGTTTTACTTTGAAATGTGAAAATAACGGAGATACTTCCACTCTTCTTTGATCATCATATAAAAATTGTATAGTTGGTGAGTCACTTACATCTATTTTTGTTTTTATAGATTCATCTTTTAGATGAAGTACATTATCGAATACTTTATTAAACCTATTTTTACTAATCTCTTTAGGATCTTCACTCAACCAAAGAAAGGCTTTTTTAATAATGCCCTCCTCTATCGCTCTAATTGCTAATTGCTGTACAAACCAACTTTTACCTGTCCCACCTGGTGCTGTTACTAATGAAACTGTTTTTACTGGAATTGGCAACCACTCTTTACAGATAAACTCAACTTCTTTATCTTCAATCTTTGTTATGTTATTTATCTCAAAAATATCTAACTGATTTGAACTCACAATTTCATTTGTTAAACTTGAAACTTTCGCTTGTAGTTCTAATCCTGTATTGTTCTCTTGAAGAGATTTTGTGATGTCAAATGCCAAGCCTTGCATCTCTCTTTTCATGGAGTAGTCTTGTAGTATCTCCAAGTAGTCGTCTATTCTAGATACAGGATTCTTTGTTAAAATGTAGAGTAGGTCGCCTTCAAACTCTTTTCCTAGTTTATTTCTGATAATCTCTTCATCTATTAGTTTATCTTCCTTGTACAGATTTAGAATAATCGAAATTACTTTTTTATGTAATGGTAGAAAAAAGAGCTTTGAAGTTATTTTTGAGACATATTCATCTAGTAGAGCAGGCCTGTAAATTATGCTGGAAATTAATGTTGCTTCAATATTTGTATCGTATGTTTGTTCTTGCATTCTCTTCTTCTTAATCATTTTTACTATTATATCTTATAAATTTAATTTTTTTCTTTTCTATTAACTGACCTTACGCATTTTTCAACCTCTGCAATTCCAGATAAGCGACTTGATTAGCCTTGACTAACAATTTAGCCCTCATTGCAAAGTGATTCACTTTGTGTTTTATTTTCAAACACTCAAGTTTAAAAAATGCTAAAACTGATAAAAAAATATGATTACTCTGTGTTCTTACTGTCTTTGTTGGTGACTTAGCCAAATTAACATTATGTTTGAGTGACTTATGATACTCTTCAACTTTCCATCGTTTCTCATAGATTGTTGATATTTCATTTCCATCAAGGTTGATGTCACTAGATACCAAATTTAAGATGCCTGTACTTCCGTCTTTGTTTGTAAAGACTCGGCGGACAATGACAATTTCTTTGTCATAGCCCTTTATATAGCCTCGTATAGCTTCTTTATCTGATAACTCTAGTTCATCTACTCTTGTGAATCTTCCTGCATGTTTATTATCTAAGCTTGTTGCAAATAGTCGATTGCTTTTTAAAGCAGCGATAAATTCTTTGTTCTTTTTTGCAATAAACTCAAAATTTTCTT
>JAYEHI010000097.1:0-12927 GCA_034659455.1 Campylobacterota bacterium
TAATAATCTTTTGAGGATTAAGTTTTTGAATCTCCTCAACACTCATTTCATCGTTTCTGATTATTTTCAGATCAGCACCTAGTTCTCTACAGTACTGAACTATATTGTAAGTAAAACTATCATAGTTATCTATCATTAAAATCACGGATATATTCCTTGGCATAAAGCATAATTTTCAGATTATATCTTTTTTTAGTTTATGATTTACTTCTTCTCTTTTTCAATTTCAACAATTTTCTCGCCTGTTCCTAAAAGAGTGGCAATCCATTTCGTTTTTGTATTTGCGTCAAAGGCTATTTTTGCCATAATTGTCAAAGGGATGGAGAGTAGCATACCCACTACTCCAAGTAGCCACCCCCAAAAAAGTAAAGAGAGAAATACAACAAGTGTAGAAAGCCCTAAACCTCTACCCATAACTTTAGGCTCCACTATGGAGCCAACCACCGTATTAACTACTACATAGACTATTGCTACTAAAAATGCACTAAAACTCCCCAACTGTACTAAAGTAATCAATACGGCAGGCACCGCTGCGACAATGGAGCCAATATTTGGAATAAAGTTAAATAAAAAGGCCAACACAGCCCATAAAAATGCATAATCTGTTCCAATATAGAGTAAAGAGACCCATATAATAAAACCTGTCACTAGAGACATTAATGCTTTTAATGCCATATAATGTTTTATCTTTTGAGATATGTTTTGAATATGCATCATCGTTTTATTGTTTCTATTTGACAAGCTAATTTTTTCTGAAAAGTGTGTAGATTCTAGCATCATAAATATGACTGTAAGCATTATTACAAAGCCATCAGCAAATATTGAGCCCATACTTTGTAGTATAGATGTACTAAATGCCATAATTTTTTTTGAATCCATTAGAGTTGATAACTCATTTACAGGGATATCTATCCCGTACTCTTGAGTAAAAGCTATTATTGCAATATAGTAATCATTTAATTTATGAGAGTACATATCAATATTTGCACTAAACTCTGTGACCGAGTTGCCAATCAACTTCCCTACAAGTGCAAGAGAAAATACAAAAAAACCAATAACAAAAAAAAGTGAAAGTGACTCAGGAATACCTCTTCTTTTAAAATAATTATAAGAGGGCAAGAGAATTATCGCTATAAAAAGTGACAACAAAAATGGAACAATAATCGCAGATGCACTTTTAATTCCGGCTAAAACGATTACAATGCTTGCCATTACAATAAAACCATAGCCTACTCTACTCTCTTGCATTTTGATTTATCCTTGAATCTGTTTTTTATTTGTAAGCTGTTGCAGATAGTTTGAGATGTTAATAAGAGAAAACGTTACTAAAAATATCATTAGACCAGGAAAAAAGCTTACCCACCATGCTATCTCTATCACATCTTTACCACCACTTAATATAGTCCCCCAACTCATCTGTGGTGCGACAATACCCAATCCTAAAAAGCTAAGTCCTGATTCAGCTAGTATCGCACCACCGACACCAAAGGTAAAACTTACAAAATATATAGGAGCTAAAATAGGTGCATAATACTTTAAAAGTATTTTCAGCTTACTAACCTTTGCGATGTTGAGTATTTTTACATAAGGCTGAGAAGTTATCTTAAAGCTCTCTGCTCGAATCAACCTTGCAGTTGTCATCCACCCAGTTATCGAAATAATGATAATAAGAATAAGTGCAGATGCATTTACATAACTCACAAGTGCAAGAAGTAAAAAAAATGTAGGAAAAGTCAAAAACAAATCCACCGTAAAAACGAATGTTTTATCAACTTTACCACGGAAGTAACCAGCCATTGAACCAAGAATTAAACCTATTAAAGAGGCTATTAAGGCACTTCCAATGCCTATAACCAAAGATACTTGACCACCTTGGATTAATCTTGCTAATATATCACGACCTAGCCTATCTGTACCTAACAAATACTCATAAGAGGGTGCCATTAAAATTGCTTCACTATGCAAAGCATAGGCATCAACTGAATAAAAAAAGCTGCCTAAAAATGAAAATACGAATACAAAAAGAAGAATAAATATACTAAATGTAGGCGTTTTCACTCTACTGTTTGATACCCAAAAGAGTCTGCATCATCTGATCTACTGTAGTGATTATTTTAGCTGCTGCACCATATGCTGTTTGGTACTTAATCAAGTTTGTCAACTCTTCATCTATACTCACCTTGGAAATAGAAAAGTATTCCATCTCAGTAGAAGCAAAGAGCGTCGAGACCGTCTCATTTTTTGAAATAGCTTGATTCGTTGAGATTCCGACATATGTGGATGTAATATCAAACATTCCATAAATCGTTGCGTCATAAGAGTCATCTGCAACTTTAAATTCATAAGACTCAAACTGCTGCTGAACCATGCTTAATGCCACTCTATTGTCACCAGCCGAACCTGAAAATCCAGCTGATAGTTTTGTTGGGTTTTCATCGTAAACACTCGACAACCTAATGTTAGAAGCGTCATCGCCATCCATATATCTACCCATACCTAAAGCACCTGCAAAATTACTTCCTGATGAAAACTCCTCAGTAGTCAACTTGTCAGCTATGGAAAAAGTATAACCTTGAGAACTTGATAGGGGATCCATGCCAAGTTCTAGTCTAAGTGTACCATCAGCAGCTTGCTGATAGCTAAAAACGATGAAGTCGTCTATATTATTGTTGGCATTTCCATCATCGTTATCGTCTATATTTGCTTTTATCTGTCCCTCAACTGAGTTCGAGTTTATGGCACCACTCATAGATGTCACAGCATCTATATTTATAGCTCTTCTTGCCGTTTCATTTCCATCAATATCATATACAACAATTTCAAATGCACCCTCTCTTACATTCAGTCCAGAAGTTAAAATTGAAGCTGAAGCCTCTAATGTCAACTCGTTTGAAGCCATTTTAGTTGTAGAAGTAGCTGCATAAAGATTATTTGTTGTTTCAATGAGACCTTCAGCAAAAGCATTTAGCTGGCTTATGACGTTTTGCACAGTACCATCCGTTGGCTCACCACTAGTAGAGCTTATAGCACCACCACGAAGATCAAATATCGCACCAATTTTACCACCAGTAATATTTTCTCCTAGTGGAATAAGCTTGCCATCTTGTCTCTCATAAGAGACCTCGTAAAAACCAGAGGGGTTACTCTCATTTTCAAGATGTATAGGATGGTAGGTACTACCATCCACTAAGTTAAAACCATTTACATTAAGAGTATAGCTACCTGTTTTGACATTTGCATTAGAGTCTACATTAATGTCTGCTTGAATTCTTGCTTGAGAAACCTCAGAACCTATGAGCTTTGAAAGAGAACGTTCGATTATGTTTCTTCTGTCCCTTAGGTCGTTTGCACTACCTTCGTTACCCGCTTCAGCAATATCTATAGCTTTATTTAAGTTTGCCAACTCTTCACCAAGTTCATTTACTTGGTTAATATTCACTGCTAATTGATTATTGAGTTTAGACTGCAAAGAGAGTACTTCATCCTGTGTTTGATTGATATGATCAGTAAGCGTATTTGTCTGTTTTGTTAACGCTACCTTGATTGCGTCATTATTTGGATTGTCGGAAAATGTTTGCCACATATCGTAGTACTCAGCCAAGTCCGCTTTTATTCCCACACCATCAATGTCTGGAAAATATGTCGAAAGCTCTTCTAAAGTCTGCTGAGTAAACTCTGAATACTCTTTATCTGCGGATACACTTGAATACCTATCAAAAACAAAGTTATTAAAAATTCTTGTAATGCTCTCTACTTCTACACCGTTACCGACATTACCAGTGCTAGCGTAAAGTGGTGTTGCTACTGCTTGAACGACTCTTTGTCTGGTGTAACCATCGGTCTCCGCATTAGTGATATTGTGCCCAGTTGTATTTATACCAACTTGTGCAGCATTTAAACCACTATATCCGATGTTTAAAGAGTTAAGTATTGAAGCCATTTTATACTCTCACTTCCAAGATTGTTGGGTTTTTGGATGCCACTTTTTCATAGCCTTGCATCTCCGTTGGTACTAATCTTTCTAAAAAATTATTATATAAATTACTTACAACTAAAACTAGTTTTGCATAATGTTTATTGACTTCTCGGAGGTTATTGAGTTCTATTTTTAGTTCGTCAAGGAGTTTGTGTTGTTCTTCGTTTAAAAGTTTGGGAAGTTCTATATTAGGATTTGTAGTCATTAAAGAAGATATTTCATGATCTATAACCGCTTTTTTTGCTTCAAAGCTTTTTAGTTTTTCTTCTTTAAGGGAGAGTCTATCAAACTGAGTATCATGCTCTGCTTTTTTGATATCCTCTATGTCAGATTGTGTTATTTTTATAATGTCCCTTAAATCAATTAAAGCATTTTGTAAATGTTGAGACAACATATCTAACTCCTATTTTACTTAAATTTTAAAGTAAAGAATCCGCTATCTTCTCAGATAAAGCTTGAAGGTTTACTTTATACTCTCCAGAATTTATCGACTCTTTTAGTTTTTCTACTTTACTCATATCGCCCTGTTTTGAAACATTCAGGCCTGTTTTTGTTTCTTTTGTGTCCTGTGCTTTGTTTTGATAAGCACTAGCAACAGCAGAAGAGTTTGCTTTAGAAATCATAATTTATCCTTTATGCAACTATATCGACAATTAGATTAAATTATGAAGTGATTTTACTAATTATTTCTACTTAAATAATCATATAACATTTGTGAAAATCCAAACCCCCCAGCACTTGCTTTTGAAAGCTCGTCCCTATACATAGATTTATATATTTTATCGCCCGGATCTTTCTGTGAAGAGAACATATCTTTGTCATTTTTTGAAGCATTGTCCATAATCATTTTGATGATAACTGACTCAAATGCATCTGTCTGCTCACGAAGTGCTTCATCTTCGACATTTTTATCTATTTCAGGTACTGAATTTTGTGCCATTGCCATCTGAGATTGTCTATTTATCGCGTTTATTGAGTATTCCATTTTATAGTACCTTTATATCAGCTGCAATACTTCCAGCACTTTTCATAGCTTCTAGTATTGAGATTATATCTTTTGGAGATGCTCCTAGTTTTTGTAAAGAGCGTACAAGGTTAGCAACTGTAGTTGTTCCTTTTTTTGTATATATCTCATTTTCATTAAGACCTATTACAAGGTTATTATCAACCGCCATAGCACCCTCAGGAGATACAACATTGTCTTGCTCTACTATTTTTATCGTAATGTCACGATGTGTCAGTATTATAGGCTTTAACTCTATGTTCACCCCAGCAACTATAGTTCCCGTTCTCTCGTTTATTACGATCCTATTTTTAGGTCGGTAGTTCATATCTATATCTTGTACCTCTGCTAAGAACTCAATCATTGAGCGGTTTTTTGGACACTTGAGTCTCACACTTCTTGAATCAGTTGCCACTGCAACCTGCGTATTATAATAGTTGTTTATTGACTTTTGCACTGCAACCGCGTTTTTAAAATCCGCCTCTTTGAGTGATAGTGTAGCCTGCTCTTTATGAAAAAGGTCTATGTTTATTTCACGCTCTATAAAAGCACCATTAAAGACGGTCCCTGTTGTTGGATGAGACTCTCCACCAGCACCACCCTCATTTCTACCACCGATACTAATAGACCCCTGAGCTAGAGCGTATATCTTTCCATCAACCCCTTTTAGAGGTGTCATAAGAAGTGTTCCACCCTCTAAAGATTTTGCATCCCCTATAGAAGATACAGTCACATCAAACATATCCCCTTGTCTTGCAAAGGGTTTCATAGTTGCGGTTACAACAACAGCAGCGACGTTTTTAGACTTTATGTCTATGGGGTTCATATCTATATTCATCGCTTTGAGCATATTTGAAATAGACTGAAGAGTAAACTTTGAAGTTGTTCCATCCCCTGTTTTTTGCAAACCCACAACAAGAGAGTAACCGATAATCTGATTTTCTCGAACGCCAACGATATTTGAAACATCATTGATTTTAGTGGCATTTAAAGCTGTAAAGAGAAGAGCAAAAAGTATAAAAAGTTTCATTAAATTTCCTTAAGTTAAGAAAATTTAGCAATTATCATTCCACTACTGATTAAGGGCAGTGAAAATAAGCTAAGGTTGTATTTCCAAACTTTTTACTTTTTAGTGCTTTAAATTCACCTAATTGCTCTGGCAGTTCTAAGCCTGTCATATGCTCTATGATTATCAGCTTCACAACCCTCTTTGGCAGAGAAGATATAAGATTTAAAGTCTTCTCATATATATCTTCCATACCTTCTCTAATGCTAAAAGGAGGATCTATGTAAAAGTAAGCGTCTTCACCACTTTTTTTAAGTTTTGAGATGATGGTGTTTATGTTAGAGAAGCTATCTCCACCATAAACACTACACTTACTTGAATCAGTCTGAGCGATGTTCTCTTTGAGTGTTTTAAGAGCATCACGATCTTTTTCCATAAAAAGTATCTCTTTAGCACCACGACTGAGTGCTTCTAGACCGACTGAGCCACTACCTGAGAAGACCTCAACAAAATTTGCATCGATTATATTAAACTGAAGTGTATTAAAAAAGGATTCTAAAACGATGCCTTTTGAACTTCTAGTTGTGCTCTTACTCGGAAGTTTTAAAACCTTTCCCTTATACTTTCCACTTATTATTTTTTTTGTTAGTTGTCTGTTATTTTTCATAAAATGCTTTTACCGATTTGATTATATTTTCTTGATACTCATTTGTTAAAAATGCGATGCGTTTTTCAAGGATTTCAAAATCCATCACCTCTGTTTGAGACTCATTCTCTTCAACTACTTCTTCGTCTATATTTAACTCGTTATAACGAGCCTCAAGAGCAAGGATTAGTTGTGACTTTGAAAATGGTTTTAAAAGATCTGCTTTGTCGTTGTTCGCTATATAAAAGCAGCGTTCATCATTTAGACACTCTTGGTCTCTTACAACTATGTCACACTTTTTCGAACTTGTTAAGTACTTCTCTAAAAAAAGTTCTAAGGACTTCTGTAAAAGTGGAGATTGACACTCTATTGCTATTTTCATAATCATCCTTGTAGATAATAATTTATACTATACTTCATATCTTCATCTAAGTCTGTTGCTGTGTTTAAAAGCCACTCAACATAAGCTCTATCGTTAAAACAGACCTCTTCTATATACTTTCCACTATGCTTCCCAAAAGAGAACTTTTCTAAAAGTACATTTTTAAAGCTTAACTCTTTCATCATCTTCTCATCTGCCATATCTTGTAGGTATCTAAAAAGAAGTAACATTACTAGAGCATCACCAAGCGCATTATGAGCGACTAAAGCATCTTTGATTCCATACTCTTGCCTTACACTCTGCTCTTGTTTATATAGCTTTAGCTCATACCTAAGAACTTGCAATCCAAAAAACTCACACTCTGGTATAAGATGTTTAGTTACCTTAAGAGTATCTATGACATCTCCAACCCAGACTAACCCATGAGAAGCTAGCTTTTCTAAATCAAACTTGATATTATGTGCGATTAATGTATGCTCAGGTGAATTATGTTCTTGTAAAAACTTATAAACGCTACTCTCTTTAAACGCAGGCTTCTCTTTTATATCTTCGTTTGTTATATGGTGGATACTTGAAGCTTTTGGTGGTATCTTTTTACCTTCGTTTATCAACTCATAGATATAGCTTTTGTCATGAACTACACTTATTGAGCATATTTTGTCACTCGCTTCGAGTCCCGTTGTTTCTATATCTATAAATATCAGCATTTTATTATCTTTACTTGTTTGCACTTACTTCCTAAGATGATAAGAGAGAAGTACCCTGCAATCGCTATAAACCCATAAAGAACATAAACATCAAACCACTCAAATAGATTCTCAAATGAAGTAAACATTTTTGTAAACGCCACTACAACTATCATCTGTGCAGCTACTAACCATATTATCAACATAAAAAGTTTTCTCCAAACCTTTACTATATCACCAAGTCCAACTACTTCTATCATTTCTCTATTTTCTTCTTTAGCACATGAGTATAAAACTAGTTTATATCCATCCTTGCATCTATTAAAAATATCTTTAGTCCCTCTAAAGAGAGCGACTAAAACTCCAATACCCCAAAGTGGCGCAAACCAGAACTTAAAAAGAGACAAAAGAGCCATATAGACTTCACTATTTAAGTTCTGTACACCTTGAGCCATGTATAACACCAATGTAATAAACGCAGATACAAGCCCAGCAAAAACTACACTACTTAATGTTAACCTCAAAAGCCACTCTAGCCACACAAAAAGATAAAACCTACTCAACTCTCTCTCCAAACCCATCTAGCATATCATGGTAGTGTTCTAGTGTCATAAAACTTTTCTCAAAACGATAGCGGATAATAAATTCAACTACCTTATCTTTTAAGAGAGTATCAACACTCTCTACTCGACCAAAATATGCAAGAGAGCTATTTTTACTCTTCACTTTTGCACTTTTATCATAAGAGATTGCCAGTACTTGAAGGTACTTCCCCTCTTTAATCACTCCTAAGTCTTCTGACAAGAGAGATGCACCGGAGAGGTTTATCGCTTTAAAACAGAACAGTTCATTAAAGTTCTTTACTTTTTTATCTATACCTACTTCATGAAAAAGTTTTTCTAATATTTTTAAATTTTCTTTTCTCTCAAGTTCATAACTAGAGATTTTATTCGTTAGGTTTTTCAACCTATCAAGTGCTGAACTCATAATAATCCTACATAGTGAAATAATTTGATATAAAATTATATCAGAACATTTCTTGTTTTGATTAACTTTATAGTAAAATATAGGGCATGCAGAGAGTATCAAACAATAAATAAGCTATAATACATAAACTAAATAACTACTAAAGAGACTTATGGACTACTTAAAAGCACAGAGCGTTAAAACACTTAATGGCTCAATAAATATCTCCGGTGCAAAAAATGCATCGCTTCCTTTGATTGCAATGACAATCCTCGCTAAAAATCTCGTATCAATTAGAAACTTACCTCATGTTGCTGATATTCGAACACTATTAAAACTTCTTACAAATCTCGGAGCAACTACAGAGTTTCTTGATAAAAAAGTTATAGTAAATACGGCACCCCTTCACGAAACGAAAGCAACTTACGACATCGTCAAAACTATGCGGGCATCCATTTTAGTACTCGGTCCAATTCTGGCACGTTTTGGTCACTGCGAAGTTTCACTTCCCGGTGGTTGTGCAATAGGACAGCGCCCTATTGACCTGCATCTAAAAGCATTAGAACAGATGGGAGCAAATATCGAGATAAAAGCTGGTTACATACAAGCTACTGCTCCTGATGGTCTTCAAGGATGTAACATCATTTTTGATAAAATCACTGTTACAGGCACGGCGAATATTGTTATGGCTGCTGCCTTAGCTAAGGGAAATACAACTATCACAAATGCGGCAAGAGAGCCAGAAGTTGTACAACTTTGTGAAGTTTTAAATGAGAGTGGTGTTACGATAGAAGGAATTGGAACTGCTATCTTAACCATTCATGGTAATGACAGAAAGCTTTTAGAAATCCCCGAGTTTTCAGTAATTCCAGACCGTATAGAAGCCGGTACATACCTTTGTGCAGGAGCTATTACAAAATCTGAAATCACACTTACAAATGTCGAACCAAAACACCTTGGTGCAGTCTTGGCAAAACTTCAAGAGATGGGTAGCACTTTTACGCAAACCGATACAACTATCACCATTCACCCAGGTGTAGAGATAAAACCTGTTAAAATTATTACTCAAGAGTACCCTGCATTTCCAACAGATATGCAAGCACAGTTTTTAGCCCTTGCTACACAAGCTGATGGTACCTCCATTATAGAAGAGAGACTTTTTGAAAATCGTTTTATGCATGTAAGTGAACTCCAACGTATGGGTGCAGATATCACACTGAATGGTCATACTGCTACAGTAAATGGAAAAGCAGAGCTTAGTGGTACTGATGTAATGGCTACGGACTTAAGAGCCTCATCTGCTTTAGTCTTAGCTGCTTTAGTAGCCGAGGGTGAAACAAATATACATCGCATTTATCATCTTGATCGAGGCTACGACTCTTTGGAGAAAAAACTAGAAGGTGTTGGAGCGAAAATAGAGCGACTAAAAGAGTAAAACGATTTACTCTTCAAATATTATCATCTCATAAATGCTTCTCGTCGTTACAAGGGCTTTATCAGGTGAAACCGAATGCGAGTTTGTCGCGCGATTTACCTCATGACGAAGATCAGCTATCTCTTTTTCCATAGCATCAACATTATCCTTTAGACGCAGTATTATATCTACACCAGCAAGATTAACTCCTAGCTCTCTCGTTAAACACAAGATAAGTTTTATCTTGTCTATGTCTCTTTGAGAATAAAGTCTTATACGTCCACCTGAACGAGATGGACAGATAAGATTTTCACGCTCATACTGACGAAGAGTTTGAGGATGTATATCTAAAATTTTAGCAACTATACTTATGAGGTAAACTGGTTCGTCATATTCATGTATCATGATTTATTCCTTTGGAAGTTTCTCTTTCATCATCTCTACTAACTCTTCATCTAATGATTCTACTGGAGGAAGAACTATATTTGCTTGAAGATAAAGATTACCACGCATTTTTGTTTTACGGTTCATCGCACCCATCTCTTTTACTCGAAAGCGTTGTCCATTTTTTGTATTTTGAGGTACTTTAAGTTTTATCTCTTTCTCTAGAGTAGCTATAGCTATCTTCTCACCAAATAGTGCGGCACTTAAAGGAATGTCAAAAGTTTTAACAAGATCATCGCCTTCTCTCTCATACTCGGGGCTACCAGAGACTGTAATTTTTAAAAACAGATCTCCAACACGACCATTTTGAGCATGCCCCTTACCTTTAACACGCATCTTTTCTCCACTGTTAACACCAGCAGGAATTTTAATGTCAAATCTGTCACCATTTACTGCTACTGAGTGTGACCCACCGAGGATAGAAACTACAAAGGGAATAGTAACATTTGTCTGAATGTCAAGGTTTGGCTCTTGGTGAAAACCACCTCCGCCGAAGCCTCCTCCGCCAAAAGGATTGCCTCCGCCACCGAAGCCACCTCCACCACCGCCAGAAAACATCTCACGAAGTATGTCTTCCATACTTCCTGCCCCTGCACCGCCATGACTACGTGAAAAGTCATGAAAATTTTGCCCACCAAACATAGAGTCGCCATGCATGTCATACTGCTGTTTTTTCTGCTTGTCGCTGAGAATTTCATATGCTGAATTAATCTCTTTGAATTTCTCTTCCGCTGATGCTTCTTTATTTACATCTGGATGGTACTGACGAGCAAGTTTTCTATATGCTTTTTTTATCTCTGATTCGCTTGCATTTTCACTTATTTCTAATGTCTCGTATAATGATTTTGCCATATATATTTCCTATAAAGTTGTTAAAATTATTTAAGCAAAATTATATCACAAGAGTTGAGTCTATGTCAATCAAGGTTTCCATTGAGCTAAAAGAGTAACGGAAAACGGAAATTCGAGGTGCATAGTGAGGAAGCGCACTCATGTGCGCGCCCTGAACAGAGTGAAGAAGTACTCTTGGGGTGTGACGAACGAAGCAACGAAGAAGTTACGTTGCTATTTTCACTTTAGTGAAGGAAGTGACGCACTTCCGAGAAGTAAAGACTCATACCAAACTCATTCGCAGCATCGATAATCTCTTCATCACGGATACTTCCACCAGGCTCTATAACATTTTTAACGCCAGCAGAAGCTGCTGCATCTATAGAGTCACGGAAAGGGAAGAATGCTTCTGAAGCAAGAGCTGCACCAGTTACATCAAGACCCATATCTTTTGCTTTTTTAAGAGCACACTGAGCAGCATCTACACGACTTGTCATACCCATACCAACAGCAACCATAGCTGAATCTTTTACATAGACAACACAGTTAGACTTAGTTAAAGATGCAACTTTATATGCTATCTCTAAATCTTTCATCTCTGCTTGAGTTGCTGCGTTTTTAGAGACTAACTTAGCATTTTTAACTTCATCAGCACCAACTTCGTCAGCATCTTGATAAACAAATCCACCATCAACATGTTTGAAGTCTTTTTTATCATTAGCAAGAGAGAGTTTATCAGCTCCCATTTCAAAAAGTTTGATACGTTTCTTCTTAGCAAATACTTCCTGAGCTTCAGGAGTGATACGACCAGCGATTACAACTTCTAAGAAAATCTCATTCATTTTTTCAGCTAACTCTTTTGTTACAGTACCATTTACCGCTACAACACCACCAAACGCTGAAACAGGATCACATTTAAGTGCTTCACTGTAAGCTTCTAAAAGTGTATCTTTAATAGCAAAACCACACGGGTTACCATGCTTAGAGATACATACTGCATTGTCATCACCAAAACCAGCAGCGATTTTCACAGCACCATTAAGGTCGTTTAAGTTATTAAAACTCGCTTCGCCTTTAAGTGTTTTGAAGTTGTTTGAGAAATGCTTATCAAACTCGTAAAGAGCACCTTTTTGGTGTGGGTTTTCACCATAACGAGTATCCATTACTTTGTTTCCAACTACGAACTGTTTCTCACCCATTCCTTCGTTAAAACGCTCATTCATGTAGTTAGCTATCATGCTATCGTAAGCCGCTGTGTGTTCATAAGCTTTTATCATGTATCCACGACGGAAATCTTTAGTATTTTTCTCATTCTCTATAGCATCGATCACTTCTGAGTAATCTTCTACATTTGTAACGATGATAACTGAGTCAAAGTTCTTTGCAGCTGAGCGAACCATAGCTGGTCCACCGATGTCAATGTTCTCGATGATGTCATCAAAATCATCAGTTCTCTCAATAGTCTCTTTAAATGGGTAGAGGTTTACACATACAAGGTCGATAGACTCAACACCAAGCTCCGCAGCTTGGTCAAGGTGAGACTGCTTATCACGACGGTGTAAAATCCCACCAT
>JAYEHI010000098.1:0-2623 GCA_034659455.1 Campylobacterota bacterium
GATGCAATAGAGATACATGTGTATGGTGATAGAAATAAAGACTATAATTTAGAAGTGAAAAATGATGGGACGGTAGATTTAGCATTTATCGGACCAGTAAAGATAGGTGGTCTTGAGTTTCAAGAGGCTAAAAGGTATCTCGTAAAAAGATTGAGGTCTCATTTTAAGCTTAGTGATTTTAACATTAACATTCAAAAGTACTCTACTATACAGGTGACTCTTATAGGGGAAGTAAAGAATCCAGGTCTCTATAATCTCTCCTCTTTTTCAACTGTTAAAGATCTTTTAATTACAGCTAAGGGAGTGATGGATAGTGCATCAGTTCGAGAGATAGTAGTGAAAAGAGACTCTAAGACTATTGCTAAGTTTGATTTTTACGATTTACTCTTTAAGGGAAAAAAGTTTGCTACACAACTACTTAAACATGGTGATATTGTGGTTATCAAAAAAGCGAATAGACTTGTAAGTATAGATGGTTATGTGAGTCACTCTGCAATTTTTGAATTAAATGAGGGTGAACATTTAGACAAACTTATAAAATATGCAGGCGGTATGAAGCCAAATGCCTCAAAGCTAAATATAAAAATAGATAGATATAGTGAAAACTCTAAAACAGAAACATTTCATGTATCATATGCAAAAGCAAAAAAATTTAGAGTTCAAGATGGTGATAGAGTCTATATATATCCTTTAGATTTTACAGCGCAAAGTAGTGTAAACGTCTATGGTAACATCATTAGACCGGGGAGCTATAGACTTACTAAAGATAGTACTCTAAACAGTTTTTTAAAAGTTGCACTAAAGAACGGAAAAGAGAAGTTTTTTCTTCCTGATACATATTTTGAGTATGGTGTAGTAAAGAGTTACTCCCAAGAGTTAGAGTATAAAACAAAATCTTTTAATTTAAAAGATGTTCTAAATGGCTTAGAAAAAGTGAAGCTTCATCCTAAAGATCAGATTTTTATTTTTAATAAAGCGGATATATTTTCAAGTTCATATGTTATAACAAAGGGCTCAAATCTAATCAAAGCTGGAAAGTTACAGTTTATCGAGGGAATGACTATAGCGGATGCTGTAAATGCTTCTGGTATAGATGGCGTTTTAGATGATAAGATAAGAGTCACAACATATAATACAGATGACTTTATGCCTAAAACAGATTTCTATTCGCTTGAGCAGGAGGGGGATACTGTTTTAAGTGCTTATGATGAATTAGAGGTGTATGACTACTACTCGAAGCATATCTTAGAGCCTGTGAGTATAGCTGGTCAGGTTGTAAATCCTACTTCTGTTTATTATGAAAAGGGGATGAACCTTGAAAAACTACTAGAGATAGCGGGAGGGTATACTAAAAAAGCATATACGAACTCTTTAACAATCATTCGCTACTCAGTTGATGATACATTAACAAGAAATCAGAAAGTTTTAAATATAGACTTAACAAAAACTACCCTCAAAGATATAGAACTTAAGCCATATGACGAGGTAAGGATCTCTAGTATTCTTGGTTGGAACTCGCAGGACTATGAGACTGTGACGATATCTGGAGAGGTACATACTCCACTTACTATTAAGTATGGAAAAGGTCTAACGCTTAAAGATCTGACTATCATCGCTGATGGTCTAACTCCTCGTGCATATACTAAAGAGGTAGAGATAGTAAGATATTTTGTAGATGAAAATATGACTCGACAAAGAGAGATAATAAAAATAGATTTAGAAAAAAATGAACTAGATGATGTAGCACTTAAAGCATACGATGAAGTACGTATCTTTAAAATTCCAAACTGGAATGAAAAAGAGAGTGTAACTCTTGGTGGTGAAGTGAAATTTCCAGGTAGATACATTATCTCTTCTGGGGAGAAACTAAGCAGTGTTATTAAGCGTGCAGGTGGATTTACAAAAGATGCTTTTATAGAGGGTGCTGTTTTTACCAGAGATAGTATTAGAAAAAGCCAAACAGCTAACTACAATAAATCTTTAGCAAGAATAAAACGTCAGCTTGCTATTTATAATGCCATGCCTGCAAATGCTAAAACTTCTGTGGCTAATGTTCAAGCATCTAATGCACTCAATGAAGTGATAGATGAAGCGAAAAAGTATCAACCCTTAGGGAGAGTAAGTGTAGTTTTAGACTCCAATATAACGGAGATTGAAAATAGTCCTTATGATTTGGTTTTAAAAGATAAAGATACATTACGAATTCCTAGTCAAATAGATACAGTTACAGTATTTGGTGAGGTATTTAATCCAACATCTTTCGTCTTTAATGCAGAGTATGACTCTGAGGAGTATATAGAACTTGCGAGTGGACTCACTCGTGCAGCTGATGGTAGTAGTATCTATGTAATACATGCAGATGGGACTAGTGAACCTATAGATTCAGGGTGGTTTAGTTCAAATATAGATATAGCAAAAGGGGATACTATTGTAGTACCAATATACATAAAAGAGTACAATACACTTGAGATATGGGATAGTGTTGCTAAAATACTCTCTAGTTTTGCACTTACAGCGGCAGCAGTTAATAGTTTAGGAATAATATAGTGAATATAAATAGTGAAAATCAACAGATAAATTATGTTGAAGAGGATGAGATAGATTTAAGAGAGTTGTGGCAGAC